>NZ_JBHZCY010000002.1:0-2717 GCF_042786665.1 Kitasatospora sp. NPDC059146
GTGTCCAGCAGCCGGTTGCCGGACTCGCGGCGCAGGAACTGCCGTACGGCGCCGGAGGCGTCGCCGGTCAGGGACTGCAGGCGGTCGGTGACCACCAGGGCGCCCGCGTTGATGAACGGATTGCGTGGGATGCCGTGCTCGGTCTCCAGCTGGACCAGCGAGTTGAAGGGGTTGCCGGAGGGCTCCCGGCCGACGCCCCGCCAGAGGTCCTCGCCGCCGTCGGGGCTGTAGGCGAGGGCGAGGGCGAGCGAGAACAGCTTGGAGACGCTCTGGATCGAGAACGGCCGCTCCCAGTCGCCGACGCCGTGCAGCTCGCCGTCGACGGTGGCCACGGCCATGCCGAAGGCCTCCGGGTCGGCCTCGGCGAGGGCCGGGATGTAGTCGGCGACGTGGCCCCGGCCCGTGGTCGCCCGGGCGGCCGCCTCGGCGGCGGCCAGCAGGACGGGGTAGTCCAGGTTCTCCACATCGAACAAGGTTCTTCACTCCACGCGCGGACGGGTACGGACGGGTATGGACGGGTACGGGCACCGTCCGACCTGTGATTATCCGTCTTCGGGGGAGTGCTGTGCGCCAGGCGGGGGTGCGGTGCGTGGCGTGCCGGGAGGCTGGCGCTACGGCGCGTCGGTCGGCGCCTGGACCGGCGGGCCGGTCAGCAGGGTGCCGGAGTCCGTGTAGGGCCAGCCGTTCGGGACGCAGCCGTGCAGGCCCTTGATCTGCTGCATCATCACCGGCGCCGGGGCGCCCGGGCCCGGGCAGTCGACGTGGCCGTTGCCGAGGATGTGCCCGACCTCGTGGTTGATCGCCAGCGCGTGGTACAGCTCCGGCTGGTTCCGGTAGAACTCGGACAACTCGGTCCACCGCTTGAGGTTGATCACCACCTGGTGCTGGACGCCGCAGTTGACCCAGCCGCCGGTGTCCAGCCCGTACTGGCCGCAGATCCGGTCGGTGGAGCCCGGGGTCGCCAGGTAGACCGTGAAGTCCACCGGGTCGGCGGCCATCCGCTCGAAGGACGCGGTGCCCCCGGCCGCCCAGCCGCGCCGGGTGTCGCCGAGGACGGCGTCCACCTCGGCGGCGAACTGCGCCGGACTCTCCGCGATGCCGTCCTCCACCCGCACCTTGTAGCGGTACAGGTGCTCCCCGGTGCCGAAGCGGGCGGAGCCGCCGGGGGCGGTGGTGAAGGCCAGCGGCGCGGGCTCGCCGCTGCGCCAGGGCTGCCACCACAGCAGGCCGGCGGTCACCGCCGCGACCAGGGCCAGGGCGAGCGCGGCGTGCCAGGGCCGCAGGCGCCGCCAACGGCGCGGGCGGGCAGCGGCCGCCGTCATCGGCCGGGGGGGGGGGCGGGGGCCCCGTTCAGGGGCCGCGGCCCGCCGCCGCACGGCCGTGCGTCCGGCGTATTCGGTGGGTCGGGGGCGCGGCGGTGTCGGACATGGTGGTGGTGCTCCTGGGCGGGCTCAAAACGGCGTACATCAGGAGGAACGGTCCGGTTGCGGCGGAGGGTTCAGTCCTGTTGCGGGTGTCGGGGCCAGGGTAGGGGACGGCGGGAGCGCCAGGGCGTCGCGGAACTCCCGGGCGAGGGAGAGGAACTCCTCCGGGGACCGCGCCGCGTGGTGCAGGTCGATCAGCGGCTCCGCGCCCAACTCCCGTACGGTGGAAGCCAGGTAGTGGGCGATCTGGGCGACCGTGCCGCGCTGGGGGACGTCGCCCTCGGGCGCCGGGCCGGCGGTGACCACCGGGTTCACCCGCAGCACCAGGCGCAGCGCCCCCGGGTCGCGGCCGGCGGCCCGGGCGGAGTCGCAGACGCGCTCCCAGAGCGGGCGCAGGGCGGGCAGCGGCAGGCCGACGCCCAGCCAGCCGTCGGCGCGCCGCCCGACCCGCTCCAGCGCGGCCGGACTCACCCCGCCCAACAGGACGGGCGGGCGCGGCCGTTGGGCCGGTCGGGCCAGGACGGTCGACGGCGGGACGGTCCACAGCGCACCGGTGTGCCGGACGTCGGCGCCCCCGGTCCAGAACGCCTCCAGCACGTCCAGGGTCTCCTCCAGCCGGGCCGCCCGGCCCCGCCACGGGACGCCGACCGCCCCGTACTCGTCCTCGGACCAGCCGAGTCCGAAGCCGACGTCGAGGCGGCCGTTGCTGAGCAGGTCGATCGTCGTCAGGGTGCGGGCGAGCAGGGCCGGGGGGTACCAGGGCGCGTTGAGCGTGCTGGTGCCCAGGCGCGCCCGGCTCGTCGCGCCGGCGGCGGCGGTCAGCAGGGTGAGCGGGTCGAGGAAGGTCCGATGGCTCTCCGGAACGGCGCCGCTGCCGCCGGGGTACGGGGTCCGCGGGGCGTTGGCGACCAGGAGCCGGTCGGCCGTCCAGAGCCGGTCGTAACCGAGCGCCTCGGCCGCGGCGGCGATCCGGACGGTCAGGGCGGGGTCGGCGAAGCGGCCGTACTGGGGGAGGGCGAGTCCGAGCGGCATGGGGTGCTTCCGCCTTCCGTGCGGGGGTCGGAGCACCCAGTGTCGGCCGACGGGTGCCCGGAACGCCAGGCGTCGGGGGCTCCCGCTGGACTCCCGTCGGGGCTTCTGCCGGGGCTGCCGTCGGGCGGGCGGCGCCGCCGGTTCCCGGAACCACTCGAAGGTGCCACCCGTGCGGCGTGTTCCTGGGGATCGCCGTCGGAATCGGCTGTTGTGGTGGGGGGGGGGGCACGCGCCCCCCCCCCCCCCCCCCACCCCCCCCCC
>NZ_JBHZCY010000002.1:2727-189866 GCF_042786665.1 Kitasatospora sp. NPDC059146
GGGGCCCTCCAGCACGGCTGGGTCCCCCCGGGGGGGGTTTTCCGTGGGGTGGCCCGGGGATAGCGGGTGTTGGGGGGGGGGCTCATCCGCCGCACCCCCCCCACCACTCGCACGACGACCACCCGCACCACGACCCGTAACCGGAGGCACCGTCATGTCCATCACCACCGTCCTCACCGTCGACGGCATGAGCTGCGGCCACTGCGAGAGGACCGTCAGCGCCGGGCTCGCCGCCATCCCCGGGGTCACCGAGGTCGTCGCGGACGCGCCGAGCGGACGGGTCACCGTGGCCTCTGCCCAGCCGCTGGAGACGGCGGCGGTCCGCAGTGTGGTGGACGGGGCCGGCTTCACCCTCGTCGACGAGATCTGACCCCGGACGGGCCGGGGCCCGCCGTCCTGCTACGGCGGGCCCCACCCGGCTCAGCCCATGCTCTTCGCGCCGTCCAGCGACTCGCGGACGATGTCGGCGTGGCCCGCGTGCTGGGCGGTCTCGGCGATGACGTGCAGCAGCACCCGGCGGGCCGACCACTCGGCGTCCGCCTCGAACCAGGGCGCCTTCGGCAGCGGCTGGGTCGCGTCCAGGTCCGGCAGGGTGGCCACCAGCTCGTCCGTCCGGCGGGCCACCTCGGCGTACTCCGCCAGCACCCCGGCCAGCGTCTCGCCCGGCAGGAGCCGGAACTCGTCGGCGCGGCGGGCGAAGTCGGCCTCGGTCATGGCGGAGAAGTCGGGCATCGCGGACGGGCCCTCCACGATGAACTCCGCCCACAGCCGCTCCACCGTGGTCACGTGCTTGACCAGACCGCCCAGGCACAGCTCGCTCGCACAGGTCCGCAGGCCGGCCTGCTCGTCGGTGAGGTCGCGGGTGGTGAAGCGCAGGAAGTGCCGCTGCTTCTCCAGCGCGACCAGGAGGTCGGCGCGCTCGCCGGTGACGGGGGCGGTGGCGTCGGGGGTGGTGGTCGTGGTCATGGCTCTGGCCTTCCGTTCGGGTCCTGCTCGGGTGCTGCTCCCTCGGACGAGAACCACATTACGGAGCATTGCGGCCACTTCCTGTCCTGAATTGCGGCCAGAATCGGGACATGGCGAACACCAGCACCCGGACCCTGCGACTGCTCTCCCTGCTCCAGACCCACCGGTACTGGCCCGGCGAGGAACTCGCCGACCGGCTCGGCGTCTCCGTCCGCACCCTGCGCCGCGACATCGACCGGCTGCGCGACCTCGGCTACCCCGTCGAGGCCCAGCGCGGCGTCGAGGGCGGCTACCAGCTGGCCGCGGGTGCGGCGCTGCCCCCGCTGGTCATCGACGACGAGGAGGCGGTCGCCCTCGCGGTCGGACTCCAGGCGGCGGCCGACAGCCCGGTGGAGGGGGTCGCCGAGGCCTCCGTCCGGGTCCTGGCCAAGGTCGTGCAGGTGATGCCGGGCCGGCTGCGCCGCCGGGTCGAGGCGCTGCGCGCCGTCACCGTCCCCGTCGACTGGGGCACCGCCCCCGCCTCCCGCGTCGACCCCGACGCCCTCACCGCCGTCGCCCTGGCCTGCCGGGACGACGAACGGATCCGCTTCTCGTACACCGCCGCCTCCGCGCGGCGCACCGAGCGGCACGTCGAGCCGCACCGGCTGGTCTGCCTCGACCGGCGCTGGTACCTGGTCGCCTACGACCTCGACCGCGGCGACTGGCGGACCTTCCGCCTCGACCGCCTCACCGCCGCCGAGGCCACCGGCGCCCGCTTCGCGCCCCGCACCCTCCCGGCCGCCGACGCCGCCGAGTTCGTCCGCGCGGGCCTCAGCGCCATGCCCCGCCCCAACCGCGTCGAGGCCCTGGTGGAGGCGCCCGCCGACCGCGTCCGCGCCCACGTCGGCCGCTGGGGCGACGTCGAGGCGGTGGACGCCACCCGCTGCCGCCTACGGATGACCGCCGACTCCCTGGACTGGCCCGCCATGGCCCTGGGCTCCCTCGGCGCCGAGTTCCAGGTCGTCCACCCGCCGGAGCTGCGGACCCTCATCGCGGAATGGTCCACCCGCTTCGGCCGGGCGGCGGAAGGCGCCGCGGAGGAGTAGGAAGTCGGCCCGATCGACTTTCGGTGCGGGATTGTCGGTGTGGTGGTTCATGCTGCCAGGCGTGAACGAGGACGAGTTCTGGCGGCTCATCGAGGAGTGTCGACCGGCCTGGCCCGACCCCGATGCGGAACGGCTCGCTGCCGCGCTGGAGGGGCGGCTGACGGCCGCCGGGCTGCCCGCCTGCATCGGGTTCGCCGAACAGCTGGCCACCGTCCTGTACCGGCTCGATCGCCGGGAGTACGGCGTCGACCTGTCGGGCGATGCATTCCTGTACACCCGCGCGGCCGTCGTCGCCGCAGGCCGGGCCGAGTACGAGGCCGTGCTGGGCGACCCGGCCCGGTTCCACCCGTACGCCAGCGACCTGGTCTGGGCCGAGCCCCTGCTGCACGTCCCCGACCGGGCCCACCGGCGCCTCACCGGGCGCGAGTGGGGGCGCTCCACGCGCCACAGCTACGAGTCGTTCTCGAACGCTGAGGGCTGGGCCGGCCGTTGAGCCACGGAACAGGAAGTCGGCCCGATCGACTTCCTGTGCGGGGTGGGGCTGTGGTGGGGTGGTCCTCCCGTGGGGTGGGGCTGGAACTGCCGGGATTCGTACGGTCGTTACGCTGGCCGGTGGGGTGGATAGGGGTGGGTGTGGGGCGGGTCAGGGTGTGGCGGGTCAGGAGGGTGTTCCGGGAGGCGGACCACAGGTACGTGCGGGCGGCGGAGCTGAGGCTGGAGGGGGTGTTCCAGCTCCTCACCCTGTCGGGGAGGCGGCGGGCTCGGCGGCTGCCGCTCGTACGTCGGCAGTGGCTGCGGGCGGTGGAGGAGGATGCGGACCTGGCGCTGACGGCGCTCGCCGACGCGGTGGTGGACGGGTTGGACGTGGCGACCGGCGAGTTCGTCGACGAGGCGCTGGCCCGGTGGGTCCGTTCCGGGCGGCAGGGCCGTTTGCAGCGAGGTGCCTACGAACGGTTGCGGGAGGCCCTGGCCACGACCGGCCGGTCGCTGGCCGCCCGGCTGACCGACCTGTACCGGGGGGAACCGGCGCTTCGGGAGCACCGCAGTGCCCCGGAGGTGCGCGACATGCTGATGGAGTACCACCCGGAGCACCCGCCGATGGAGCTGCTGATGGCGGTGGGCCCGCTGGGTTCGGAGGCGGACTGGTGGTGCGATCTCGGGTACCGGGCGGTCGAGGACGGTGACCTGGAGCTGGCCGACCGGCACTTCGCCCGGTCGCACGACCTCGGTTGTCCGCACGTGCGGAAGCGGGTGGTGTACCTCGCTCTGCTGCGGGTGGCGGAGGTCGGCGACCGGGTGCAGGTGCGCGACGCCCTCAGGACGGCCCGTGAGCTGCATCCCGCCCTCGACCACGAGCAGTTGTTCTACCTGGATTGCCGGGCCGTCCTCGCCGGTGCGGAGCCGGACGTGGCGGCGATGGTGCGGTTGCGGGTGGACCGCCCCGACCTGCGTCAGCTGTGGCTGGCCCAGCACTTCCTCCGGGTCGGGAACCCCGTCGTGGCCCGGGCCAGGTTGCGTTCGTGCGTGCGGAAGGCCGGGAAGCTGACCCAGGACCGGTACTGGCACCTGGACAGGCGTGACGACGATCCCGATCCGTCCGACGTCCTGCGCACGGCCAAGGCCCAACTGGCCCGGCAGGACGGGCGTCGCCAGGACGGGCGTGAGGCGGCGGGCCCGGACGCGCGCCTGCTGCCGTCGGTGCACCGGTTCGACCCGGGCTATCTGCACGAGGCGCCGCCGGAGCCGTAGTGGCGGCGGGCCGCCGCCACTACGGGGCGATGGACTCGATGGTGGCGCGCAGGCGTCCGAGTACGGCGGGGAGTTCGGGCAGCGGGGGGTTGGCGAGGGCGAGGCGGATGGCGTTGGGGTGGTGGGGGCCGGTGGCGAAGGCGTCGGCGGTGGAGACGAGGATGCCCTCGGCGGCGAGCAGGGCGGCGACCCGGTCGGGGCGCTGGTGGGGTTCCAGGGTGAGCCACTGGATGTAGGAGGCGGGGTGGGCGGTGACGGCGAGGCCGGCCAGGGCGGTGCGGGCGAGCCGTTGGCGCTCGGCGGCGTCGGCGCGGCGCCGGGCTTCGAGGCGGGTGACGGTGCCGTCGGCGAGCCAGCCGGTGGCGAGGGCGGTGATCAGGCCGGGGGCGCCCCAGGCGGCGGCGCGCAGCTGGGTGGTGGCGGAGCGCAGGTGGCGGTCGGGGAGGACGGCGAAGCCGAACCGCAGGCCGGGGGCGACGTTCTTGGACAGGCCGGCGACGTAGCAGGTGCGGTCGGGGGCGAGGGCGTGCAGCGGCGGGGGCGGTGAGGCCTCCAGGAAGGCGTAGGTGCCGTCCTCGATCAGGGTGCAGTCGTGGGCGGCGGCGAGGGCCGTGAGGCGTTGCCGCTGGCCGCGGTCGAGCACCCAGCCGAGCGGGTTGTGGACGGTCGGGACGGTGTAGACCGCGCGGACCGGGCGGCTGCGGCAGAGCCGGTCGAGGGCGTCGAGGTCGGGCCCGGTGGGGGTGACGGGCACGGGGGCGAGGTCCAGTCCGTGCGCGGCGGCGAGGAGTTTGACGCCCGGGTAGCTGAGCGCGTCGACGGCGAGGACGTCGCCGGGGCGGGTGAGGGTGCGCAGGACGCAGTCGAGGGCCTGCTGGGCGCCGCTGGTGAGCAGGACGTTGTCGGGGGCGGTGTCGACGCCGCGGTCCAGCAGGTAGCGGGCGACGGTCGCCCGGTCGTGCCGGTGGCCGCCGGGCGGGTGCTGGCGCAGCAGGGCCTCGGCGTCGCCGGAGGAGGCGAGGGCGCGCAGCGCCCGGCGCAGCTGGTCGCCCTGGTCGGGGGCGAGCGGCTGGTTGAAGGAGAGGTCGGCGGTGCGGGGCACCGGGAGGACGCGGGAGGGTTCGAGGCCGTCGTAGCCGGAGCGGACCCGGACGAAGGTGCCGCGGCCCTGCTCGCCCACGACCAGCCCGGCGGCGCCGAGTTCGGCGTAGACGCGGGTGGCGGTGGCGAGCGCGATGCCGCGGTCGCGGGCGAGGGCGCGGTGGGTCGGCAGCCGGGTGCCGGCGGGCAGGGCGCCGGAGCGGATCGCGGCGGCGTACTCGTCGACGACGGCCTTGTAGGAGGGAGGTCGCACGGGGGCCTGCCGTTCCGTGGTTCGAAGGCGTGGGCGGGGGAGGGGGAAGTGTATCCAGGACAATTACTGGATTGTCCTGGACCACCTTTCCTAGCCTCGCTCGGGCAGTGACCGAAGCGACCACGTCGAAAGGGAACCAGCGGCTATGACCGTCCACAGCGAGCGGGACCAGCACGTCGTCACCCTCACCATCGACCGGGAGAAGAAGCTCAACGCCCTCGACTACCCGACGATCGACGCGCTGCTCGCCGCACTCGACCGGATCGACGCCGACGACAGCGTCCGCGCCGTCATCCTGACCGGGGCCGGGCAGCGGGCGTTCAGCGCGGGCGCGGACATCCCGTCGCTGGCGGCCAGCATCGCGGGCGGGCCGGAGCGGGCGCTGCGCGAGTTCGTCCGCCGCGGCCACACCCTGACCCGGCGGATCGAGGAGTTCCCCAAGCCGGTCATCGTCGCGGTCAACGGGCTGGCGTACGGCGGGGGTTGCGAGCTCACCGAGGCGGCGCCGCTGGCGATCGCGGCGGAGCACGCCAGCTTCGCCAAGCCGGAGATCGCGCTCGGCTTCCCGCCGCCCTTCGGCGGCTCGCAGCGGCTGCCGCGCCACGTGGGCCGCAAGCGCGGCCTGGAGCTGATCCTCACCGGGGACCCGGTCCCGGCCGCCCGGGCGGCCGAGCTGGGCCTGGTCAACGCGGTCGTCCCGGCCGGTGAACTGCTCGACGAGGCACGGGACCTGGCGGACCGCATCATCCGGTACGCGCCGACCGCGGTGGCCGCCTGCCTGCGGGCGGTCACCCGCGGGATCAACCTGCCGATCGACGAGGGCCTCGCGGTGGAGGCGGCGGCCTTCGCCGCCACCGTGCCGACGGACGGTGTGCGGGACGGGATCCGGCGGTTCCTCGACCGGACCTGAGGCCGGATATTCGCTTGGCCGACGGTGGCGGGCCGGGCGATCATGGCGGGATGTCCGATCTGTTCGAGCGGGTAGCCGCCTTCCACGTCGCCTTCGCCCGCCGCCAGGCGGCCGAGGTCATCGAACTGCCGGAGTTCCCAGGGGTCTTCGCCGTACGGAACCCCGAGTTCGTGGGCTCCCACGAGCACAACCAGCTGATCGTCACCGGGCCGGGCACCGACCCGGCGGCCCTGCCGGGGCTGGCGGCGCGCTGGCTCGGGCAGCGCCGGCAGTACGCGATCACCGTGCTGGACGAGGCGTGGGGCGAGCGGGCCGCGCCGGTACTGGCCGGGGCCGGGTACGCGCGCAGCGCCGTGGTGGTCATGGCCAGGGGCACGGCGGGCTGCGCACTGCCCGAACCGGCCGCCCTGCCGACGGAGTTCGCCGAACTGCGGGAGCCCGTCCTGCGGCAGCAGCGGGAGTGGTACGAGGAGGCGGAGCTGCTCCGCCAGCTCACCGACCGCCGACCGGCCAGGCGGCGCGGCGCCGAGCAGGTGCACTTCCTGGCGGCCCGGGCGGCGGACGGCGAGGTGGCCGCCTGGGTCGACCTCTACCTCGAACCGGCCGCCGGGCTGGCGCAGTTGGAGGACCTGGTCACCGCGATCCCGCACCGCGGGGCCGGTCACGGGGACACCCTGCTGGCCAGCGGCCTGGCCCTGGCGGCGGCGGCCGGGATCCCGCGGCTGTTCCTGCTCGCGGACGCGGTCGACTGGCCGCGCACGTGGTACGCGCGCCGGGGCTTCGTCGAGATCGGCCGCAACCTGTCCTTCCAGACGAGCTGACGACCGGGGGACAGGCGATTGGACGGTGACCTGAACACGGAACGGGCCCTGCCCCGTGACCTGATGGCCGTCGACACCCCGGCGCTGCTGCGACTGGAGGAGCGCGCCGTGGATCTCGGCCTCTCCCAGCGGCTGGACCCGGCGTGGCTGAGGGCGCACGCGGCGCCCGACGGGCGGCACTACCTGCGGGCGGCGCTGTGGCACGGGCTGTCCCACCGTCCCGAACTGCCGGCCCGGTTGCGCTGCGAGCTGGTGCTGGAACTGCGGACCGGCGAGCAGGTGCTGAGCCTGCTGGACGTCCTGCCCGAGGAGTTCGCGCGGCTGTCGGCGGTGACGTCCCGCGACGAGGGCCTGCCGGTGGCCCGTCTCCTGGGCGGCGGCGGGCTGCGGTCGGTCAGGGAGTACTCGGGCGGGGAGTAGCCGGCCGGGGCGCGGGCGGCGTACGACAGGGGGCCGCGGGGCTGACCGGCCCGGCCGCCGCCCGCCCGCAGTGGTCGGCGACGGTGTCCGCGAAGGCCCGGGCGAGCGGTCCCAGGGTGAGCCACTCGCGCGCGGCCCAGCCGACGGTGAGGCCCGGGAGGTCGGGCAGCGGGACCAGCCGGAGCCCGGGGTGGCCGGGGCCCTGCCACTCGGGGAGCGCGGGGACGACGGCGTGGCCGAGGCCGAGTTCGGCGAGCAGGATGGCCGTGTCCCAGTCGGTGACGCTGGTGTCGAAGACCGGGCGGATGCCCGACTTGCCGAGCCAGTCGTCCAGTTGGGAGCGGGAGACCGAGTTCTGCGGCAGTCCGATGAGCCGGGCGTCCTGGAGGTCGGCGGGTTCGATGCGTTCCCGGGCGGCGAGCGGGTCGGCGGCCGCCACGGCGAGCACCCACGGCAGGTCGGCGACGGGACGCTGCTCGATGCCGCGGACGGGCGTGCCCAGGGTGATCCAGGCCAGGTCGACCTGGCCGGCGGTGAGCGCGTCCAGACAGCTGCGGCTGGAGACGCCGGTCTGGAACTCCAGGCTGACCTGCGGGAACCGTTCGCGGAAGTCGACCACGGCGGCGGACATGAAGTGCCGGATGCTGGTGGCGCCGGTGGTGATCCGCACCGATCCGCCCTCGCCGCGGGCGAGTTCGGCGATGGTGCGCAGCGCGTGGTCGATGCCGCCCAGTCCGTTGGCCACGGCGGTCTGCAGGTGGCGTCCGGCCTGGGTGGGCACCACGCCGCGCGGGTGCCGATCGATCAGGGTGAGGCCCAGCTCGCGCTCCAGCCGCTTCACGTGCTGGCTGACGGCGGACTGGCTGCACGCCAGGTCGCGGGCGACGGCGCTGAGCGAGCCGGCCCGGCAGACGGCGGCGAAGACGCGGAGGTCGTCGAGGGTCACGAACGCCCAGGGTACTGCCGGGTCCGGGACGGCACGAGAAGGGGCCCGACCCAAGCCCGACCTTGGAAGTTCCCCAGGAAATCAGCGGATTGACTTGGAAGTCCGGCAGCCTCGATCATCGACGGCAGGGCCCGCAGGAGGGCGGCAACCCGCCCGCTGCCTTCGCGGCGCTCCGGACGCGTAGAGGCGGGGGCGGGGCGGGTGCCGACCCGTAGGTACCCGCGGGCCCACGGTCACGTCGGGCAGTGGAGGGGAACGGAACATGCGGTACGCCGATGGTCCCGGTACGGACTGCGAGGTGTTCGTCCGGGCGGAGGTGGAGCGGGTCTGGGCGCTGGTCACCGACATCGCGCTGCCCGCCCGGCACAGCCCGGAGCTCCAGCGGACCGCCTGGCTGGACGGCGCGGCCGGCGCGGACGGCCCCGCGCCGGGCGCCCGCTTCGAGGGGTACAACCGCCGGGCGGGCATGCCCGATTGGCGGACGGTCTCCGAGGTGGTGGAGCTGGTCGAGCACCGCGCCTTCGCCTGGGCCGTCCTGGACGTGGACGGCCGCTTCGGCACCCCGGTGACGGACGCGACCGGTGCGCTGGCCCGGTGGCGCTTCGAGCTGCGCCCCGAGGACGGCGGTACCCGGGTGCGGCACTCGGTGCTGCTCGGCCCGGGCCGCAGCGGGGTCACCCGGGCCATCGACGCCCGGCCGGAGGCCGAGGAGAAGATCGTCGCCTTCCGCCTGGGGGAGCTGCGGACCGGGATGACGGCGACGCTGGAGGGCATCAAGTCGGCGGCCGAGAGCGTGGGTTGAGGTGTCGGAGCTGGAACGTACGGAGCTGGAACGTTCGGAGCTGGAGCGTGCGCTGGACCCCGACGGGCTGCTCGCGGAGGTCCGGGCGTCGGCGGCACGCCTGTGCGCGGACCTGGCGCCGCTGACCGACCGGCAGGCCCGTGAGCCCTCGCTGCTCCCCGGCTGGAGCCGGGGCCATCTGCTCACCCACCTCGCCCGCAGCGCCGACGCCTACCGCTGGATGCTCGCCCTGGCCCGTACCGGCCGCGCCCCCGGGCCGCGCGCCGACGCCGCCGAGCTGGACCGGCAACTGCGCGCGGGCGCGGGGCGCGCCGCCGGAGCGCTGACCGCCGACCTGCGGGACAGCCTGGACGGGCTGCTGCGGGACGCGGCCGAGCTGCCCGCCGGGCGCCGGGACGTCCTGGTCCCGGCGTTGGCGGGCTGGCGGCACCCGGCCTGGTACCTGCTGTGGCGGGCCTGGCGGGAGCTGGAGGTGCACGCGGTCGACCTGGGCCTCGGCCGCGGGCCGGCCGACTGGCCCGCGGCGTTCGTCCGGGCGGCCCTGGCCGAGACGGCCGCGGCCCTGGCCGTACGGGCGGTGCCGCTGGCCCGGGTGGAGGCCGAGGACCTCGGCCTCGGCTGGGCGATCGGCGGGACGGGCCCGGTGGTGAGCGGTCCCGGGCACGCGCTGCTCGCCTGGTTCGCCGGGCGCGGCCCGCTGGCGGCCCTGCGGGTGGACGGCGGGCTGCCGGCGCCCGCGGTGCTGCCGGCCTGGCCGTTGCCGCCGGTGCCCGGCTGGGGGTGAGGTCCGCTCAGGAGGCGGAGGCGGAGGCGGAGGCGGAGGCGGAGGCGGAGGCGGAGGCGGAGGCGGAGGCGCGGGCGCGGGCGGGGGCGTCGGAGGGCGGGTGCCCGGCATCAGCACGGGTGATGCCGGTGACCGGCCAGGGGCTGTTCGGGACGGGCCCGGAGGAGCGGAACGGCGTACGGCGGGGTCGACCGATCGGTTGATCCCGCCGTACGCCGTTCACCAGGAGAGTGGGTAGCGGACCGGGTGTCCGCCGATCCGGCCCGGCAGCAGGCCGACGGCGACCAGCAGGGTGGTGGCCAGGACGAGCAGCGGCAGGAAGGGCACGGGGTGCGGGGCTTGCAGGACCACGATGACGGCGGTGGCCGCCGCGGGGGAGTGCGAGAGGTGGGTGAGCAGCATCGCGCCGAGCGCGAGTCCGGCGGCGATCGCCGCGCCCCAGGCGGTGCTGCCGGTGACGGCCAGGGTGGCGTAGCCGAGCGTGGCGGACAGCAGCTGGCCGCCGATCAGGTTGCGCGGCTGGGAGATCGGCAGCCCGGGTGCGCCGTGCACCAGTGCGGCGCTGGCCGCCAGGGGCGGGATCAGCAGCGGCTGGTGGAGCAGCACGCCGATCCCGACCAGCACGAGCAGGGCGCCGACGGCGTAGACGGAGTCCCGCAGCACGTGCAGCGGGTGCGGCCGCGGGCGGGCGCCGGTGGCGGGCGGTATGCCGGGGGCGGGCGGTGGGGACGGCGGGGCGGGCATGTGCGGGTGGCTCCGGGTGGAAGACGGGGGACCCGCCGATGATAAACAGACTGTTGAAGGAGAGGTAGGACGTTTTGCCTGCTGGGCACATAGTCGAGACGGGATCCGAGGAGCACCACGTGATCGCACCCACCCCACCGGCCGTCACCGTCTTCCGGGACGTCCGCCCCTTCGGCGCCGCCGAGGCCGTCGACCTGGTCGCCGTGGACGGCGTCCTCGCCGAGCGCGTCCCGGACGGCGCGGCGCCGCAGATCGTCGAGGGCGCCGGCCGGATCGCCCTGCCCACCCTGGTCGACGCCCACATCCACCCCGACAAGACCGCCTGGGGCGAGCCCTGGTACAGCCGCCGCCCGGCCGGCTCGCTGCCCGAGTACGTCCAGGGCGACGTCGAGCTCCACCGGCGGCAGCGCACCCCGCTCGCCGAGCGGGCCCACCGGCTGCTCGCCCACGCGGTGACCCGTGGCACCCGGGCCGTCCGTGCCCACGTGGACGTCGCGCCCGCCTTCGGCCTGGCCGGGGTCACCGGGCTCGCCGAGGTGCGGGAGCGGCTGGCGGGCGCGCTGGACCTCCAGCTGGTCGCCTTCCCCCAGCACGGGGTGCGGCGCACGCCCGGGGCGGGTGAGCTGCTGGCCGAGGCGGCCGCGAGCGGGCTGATCGACGCGATCGGCGGAATCGACCCGGCCGGGTTCGACGGCGGCCCGGACGGCACCGGCCCCGCCCAGCTGGACCTGCTCTTCGGCCTGGCCGAACAGTACGGCCTGCGGCTCGACATCCACCTCCACGACCGGGGTGAGCGCGGCCTCGGCCCACTGCGCGAGATCGCCGCGCGGACCGCGGCGGCCGGTCTCGCCGGGCGCGTGGTGGTGAGCCACGCCTTCTGCGTGCCCGAGCTGACCGGCCCGCCGCTGGCCGGACTGGCCGAGCTGCTGGCAGGGTCGGGGGTCGGGCTGACCACCGTCGCGCCCTCGGCCCACCAGGTGCTGCCGTTCCGCGTCCTGCGGGAGCACGGCGTGCGGGTCGGCCTCGGGTCGGACGGCGTGCGCGACTCCTGGAGCCCGTACGGCAACGCGGACCTGCTGCACCGCGCCCACCTGCTCGGCTGGACCACCGACGCCCGCACCGACGGGCAGCTCGCCGACTGCTTCGCCCTGGCCGCCGACGGCGGCGCCGAACTGCTCGACCTGCCGCCGGTGACCCTGGCGCCCGGCTCGCCGGCCGACTTCATGCTGCTGACCGGCGAGTGCCTGCCGCAGGTCGTGGTCGACCTCCCGCCGCGCGAACTCGTCGTCCGGGCGGGGCGCGTGGTGGCCCGCGAGGGGCGGTTCACCGGCTGACCTTCGGCCCCGCCCCTGCGTGGCCCCCGCCTGCCCGCGCCCGGCACCGGTTCGTCCGGTGCCGGGCGTCCGGCTTTCCGGGCGCCCGACTGTCCGGCCGTCCGACTACTCGGCCTTGAGGTGCGCCAGCGTGACGATCAGCCGGTCGGCGATCCCCTCCGGCCACGGAAAGGCGACCGTGACCGCCCGCTGGTGGGCCAGCCCGTGCAGGCCAAGCCAGAGGGCCACGGTGTCCGCGAACGCGTCGTCGCTGCTGGACGCGCCCGTGGCCGCGCACGCCTCCAGGGTCTCGACGAACAGCTGCAGCAGCTCATGGCCGAGGGTGCCCATCTCCTCCGGCGTCACGGTGGTGTCCTGGAGCGCGGGCACCCAGACGCCGCCGAACATGGTGCGGTACCGCTCGGGGTGCTCCCGGGAGTACGCCAGGTAGGCGTGGCAGAGGGCGGTGAGCCGCTGTCGGGGGTCGTCGTCGGCCGCGTCGACGGCGGTGCGCAGCCGGGCCTCCATCTGTTCGAAGGCCTGTCGCACCACGGCCAGCATGATGGCCGGCTGGTCGGGGAAGTGGCGGTAGATCGAGGGGGCCGCGATCCCGACCCGGCGGGCGACCGAGCGCAGGGTGACGGCGGTCTCGGTGCCGGCCTCGTCGAGCAGTTCGACCGCGGCGGCCACGATGTCCTCGCGCAGGCGGGCGCCTTCCCCGCGACGGTTGCGGGCGCGGACGGGGGCTGTGCTCGGTTCGTTTCCCATGGCGTGAGCTTACAGGTGAAAACTTACGAACGGCAGCTCTTGTCAGTCGTGAGCTTACGTGTGTAACTTTACGGCTGTAGCCACCGCACCGCAGAGCCGAACGGAGCACACCGTGAACAACGCCGTCGTCACCCACGCCACCGAGGTCGTCCTGCCGGGCGAGGTCGAGCCGAGCGGCCTGCGGCTGCGCACCCGCGACCTCCCGCCGCCGAGCGCGGGGCACGTACTGCTCCGGATGGACGCCACCGGGGTCTCCTTCGCCGAGCAGCAGATGCGCCGCGGCAAGTACTACGACCAGCCGCCCTTCCCCTTCGTGCCCGGCTACGACGTGGTCGGCACCGTGGTCGCGACCGGCCCCGGCGTCGACCCCGCGATGGTCGGGCGCCGCGTCGCCGCCGTCACCAAGACCGGCGCCTGGGCCAGCCACCTGCTGCTCGACGCCGCCGACGTCGTCCCGGTGCCGGACGGCGTGACGGCCGCCGACGCGGAGACCGTCGTGGTCAACGGCGTGACGGCCTGGCAGATGCTGCACCGGACCGCGAAGGTGCGCCGGGGCGGCACGATCGTCGTGCTCGGCGCCAACGGCGGCGTCGGCTCGACCCTGGTCCAACTGGCCCGGCACGCCGGGATCACGGTGATCGGCACGGCCTCCGGGCGGCACCACGACACCGTCCGCGCCCTGGGCGCGACCCCGGTCGACTACCGCGACCCCGAGCTGTACCGGCGCATCCGGGAGCTCGCGCCGGACGGCGTCGACGCGGTGTTCGACCACGTCGGCGGCGCCGGACTGGAGCAGTCCTGGTCGCTGCTGCGCCGCGGCGGGGTCCTGGTGTCCTACGGCACCGCCGCCACCAAGGACGAGGCCGGCAACTCCCAGCTCCCGGTGTTGAAGCTGTTCGCCCGGCTGGCGCTGTGGAACAACCTGCCCAACGGCCGGTCCGCGCACTTCTACAACTTCTGGGCGGGCAAGCGCCGCCCGGCGGCCTTCCGGGCCCGGCTGCGCGAGGACCTCACCCAGGTGCTGGCCCTGCTCGCCGACGGCACGCTCACCGCCCAGATCGCCGCCGAGTTCCCGCTCGACGAGGCCGCGGCCGCGCTCGCCCTGGCCGAGTCGCGCACCGTCGCGGGCAAGGTCGTCATCGTCCCCTAGTCGGGGGCCGGCGTCGGCCGGACGCCCGAAACCCCTTCTGCCGCACCAGGATTGGAGCTCCACCCATGGTCGACCCAGCTGCCGCCCGGACCGTCCGCCGCCGCTGGTGGTGGTCCCTGTGGGGCCTGATGGCGGTGTCGGCGGTCGGCATCGCGGCCGTCTTCGTCCCGCCGTACCTGACCGGATCCTCGTACGCGCCCATCGACCGGAGCATCGTCGGCTACTACGCGAGCCTCGTCGTCCACGCGGGGCCGGCCGGACTGACGCTGATCATCGGGCCGTTGCAGTTCGTGCCGCGCCTGCGGACCCGCTACCCCCGGCTGCACCGGATCGCCGGCCGGGTGTACCTGGTCTCCGTGGTGGCCGCCTCGGCCGCGGCCCTCTACGCCAGCACGGTGTCGCCGAGCGGCTTCCCGCTCCAGGTCGCCTTCTTTCTGCTGACGGCGGCGTGGCTGTACACCGCGGGCCAGGCCTACCGGACGATCCGGCGCGGCGAGGTGCAGCTGCACCGGATCTGGATGATCCGGAACTACGCCCTGACCTTCGCCGCGGTGACCCTGCGGATCTACCTCCTGGCCGGCCTGGCGCTGGCGAAGGTCGTCCCGTCCCTGACGTTCCGGGACGTGTACACCGCGGCGGGCTGGGCGGCAGTCCTGGGCAACGTGCTCGTCGCGGAGTACGTCATCGTGCACCGGACGCTGGAGCGCTCGACCCGCCGGTGGCGCGACGCTTCCGCCCCGGTGGCCGTCGCGGGCACGGCGGGCACGGCGGCCTCGACGGCCCAGCGGGCCTGATCGGCTTGACCGGCCCGAGCGGCCGTCCGGGCCGAGCCGGCCGGCCGTCGGTCAGGCGGTGTCGGCGGCGGCCGCCGCGATGCGGGCCTCGATCTCCGTCAGGATCGGCCGGTAGGCCTCCTCGTAGGTGCGCATCCGGTCCAGGCACTCGGCGAACAGCCGCCGGGAGCGGGACCTGCGGTGGGGCAGCAGGTCGTAGCGGCGCAGGCGCACCGAGCGCATGTCGACCATGAACCCGGGCCGGCAGCGCACGCCGTGGGCGTGCCGGACGGTCTCCTCGGCCTCGCGCAGCAGGCTCAGGTAGGCGTCGTGGCCGACCTTCCAGCGGGCGGCCTCCTCCGGGGTGCCGGGCACCGCGACGCCGCGCAGGGGCGGCAGGGCCGGGTCGGCGATGTCGTAGAGGGTGAACTCCAGCCCCTCGGGCGCCTGGGCCCAGGACATCACCCGCCACGGCCACGGGATCAGGGTGTAGGTGCGGTGCTGTACACGGATCACGCGGTTCCCCCCGGTGTCGGTGCGCATCGGTCCGGCGGCCGGGGCTTGCTGCCCCGGGCCTGGCGTCAGCGTAGAGGATGCCGCGGGCGCGGTGGAGGCCGTCGGCGCATCGGTCCGGCGGTTGATCATCGGGCGTCAAGTTGTCTGTACAGCTCCGGGTTTCTTGACGGCCACCGGCCGGACACCGGACTCCGCCGCTGCGTCCACCTCGGTCTCGTAGACCTGACGGGTCCGACACGAACGGCCGCTCCCGGGCCGGTGCCGGAGCCCCCCAGTCCGTCAGCAAGGAGCCCCACCCCATGAGTCCGAAGCCCGAACTGTCGCGCCGCAGCCTCCTCGGCGGCGCGGCGGCGGCCGCGGTGCTGTCCGCCCTCCCGCTCAGCGTCCAGCAGGCGCTCGCCGCGCCGGCCCGGCCCGGACGGCTGGCCGACATCGAGCACGTCGTGGTGTTCATGCAGGAGAACCGCGCGTTCGACCACTACTTCGGCACCCTGGCGGGTGTCCGGGGCTTCGGGGACCGCACCGCCGTGCGCGGCGTCGACGGGCGCTCGGTGTTCCACCAGCCGGACCCGAGCCGCAAGGAGGGCCACCTGCTGCCCTTCGCCATGAACGCCGCCCACACCAACGCCTACCAGCAGGGCGCGCCCGCCTTCGGCTTCGTCGACTCGATGAACGCCTGGAACGACGGCCGGGCCGACGGCTCGGTCACCCGCCGCTCCTCCGGCTGGCTCGGCCAGGGCTACTACGAGTCCGCGGACATGCCCTTCTACCACGCGCTGGCCTCGGTGTTCACGGTCTGCGACGCCTACTACGCGTCCGTGCAGTGCAACACCAACACCAACCGCGAACACCTGATGACCGGGACCAGCGGCGGCACCGTGCGGGACACCCCGGTCACCGACAACACCGAGATCCCCGGCGGCTACGAGTGGACCACCTACGCCGAGCGCCTGGAGCGGGCCGGCGTCAGCTGGAAGACCTACCAGGCCCTCGACAACTTCGACGACAACGCGCTCGCCTGGTTCGCCCCCTTCGTCAAGGCCAAGCCCGGTGAGCCGCTGTACGAGCGCGGCATGCGGGCCGTCGGCGACCCGGCGAAGAAGGACGACCCGTTCGCGATGGGCGACGCCCTGGTCGAGGCCTTCACCGCCGACGTCCAGGCCGACCGGCTGCCGCAGGTGTCCTGGATCGTCGCCCCGGCCGCGCTCTCCGAGCACGCCAACTACGCGCCGCCGAACGGCGAGCACCTCACCGCCCGGCTGCTGTCGGCGCTGGCCGCCAGGCCGGAGGTGTTCCAGAAGACCGTCTTCATCCTCAACTACGACGAGCACGGCGGCTTCTTCGACCACCAGCTGCCGCCCGTCCCGCCGCTGGCCGCCGGGCGCGGCAGGTCCAACGTGCCGGTGGACGGCGAGGTCGTGGTCCGGGTGGGCAAGGCCGGGAAGACCTACCACCGGGTGGTCGGCCAGGACGGCCGGTACCGGGTGAAGGCCGCCGACGGCACGCTCGGCTGGTCCGACACCCTGCCCGCCGGGGAGACCCTGCTCTCCGGCCCCTACCCGATGGGCCTGGGCGTACGGGTGCCGATGGTGGTGGTCTCGCCGTGGACCCGCGGCGGCGTGGTCGACTCCACCGTCTACGACCACACCTCCGTGCTGCGCTTCCTGGAGCAGCGCTTCGGCGTCCAGGAGCCCAACATCAGCCCCTGGCGGCGCTCGGTCTGCGGCGACCTGACCCAGGTCTTCGACTTCTCCGGCCGCAACCCCGTCTGGCCGCAGCTGCCCGACACCAGCGGCAACCGGCAGAAGGTGGTCGACAGCGGCAAGCTGCCCGCCCCCACCGTGCCCAGCCCGCAGACCTTCCCGCAGCAGCAGCGCGGCACCCGCTCCGCCCGCCCCGCTCCGTACGACCTGCTCGTCAAGCCGCGGCTCAAGGGCGACGAACTGACCCTGGACTTCATCAACCAGGGCCGCCAGGGCGCGGTGTTCGCTCTCTACCCGGCCCCCGGCGAGGCGCCCCGGTACTACACGGTGGCGGCGAAGAGCCGGCTGTCGGACGTCTGGAAGGTCGGGCCGCAGGGCTACGACCTGCGGGTGCACGGCCCCAACGGCGCGCTGTGGCACCTGCGCGGCGACACCGACTCGGCGTACGAGGTGTCGCTCTCCGAGGAGCGCGGCGGCAAGGTGCTGGAGGTCGACGTCATCAACCGCTCGCGCACCGCCCGGACCTTCCTGGTCGGCGACCTCGCCTACGGTGACGGACTGCGCGAGGTGCGGGTCCCGGCCGGCGACGACCGGACCGTCAACGTCGCCGTGGGGCCCGAGGGTTGGTACGACGTCGCGGTGGGCGTCCTGGACGACCTGGGCTTCCGCCGCCGGATCGCCGGCCGCTTCCCGTGGGACGACCGCACCGTCACCGACCCGGCCCTGGGCCTGGCCGACCCGCTCACCGTGAACGTCGCCCTCGGCGCCGCCTCCACCACCATCGACGAGCCGGTCCTGCTGCCCGGCCGCCCGGCCAGGGTCACCGCGACCTTCGCCGCCACCGAGGCGCTCACCCGCTTCGAGGCCCGGCCGCTGCTCCCGCCCGGCTGGACGGCCACCGCCGTCACCGCGCCGCCCGCCGCCCTCGCCGCCGGTGCCACCGCGACCGCGGTCTGGGACGTCACCCCGCCCGCCCAGCTGCCCGCCGGCGCCACCCACCGCCTGCTGGTCACCGCCCGTGCCCTGGCCGGCGGCCGCTTCGCCGTCGCGGACGGCGAACTCGCCGCCCGCCCGGCCCCGGTGATGACCGGCCACCTGCTGGACGAGGACTTCGAATCGCTGGCCGGTGCGCTCCGGCCGGAGGGCGGCGTGCTCGGCTGGACCGCCCGGGCGCCCGAGGGCTGGTCGGTGGTCAACGCCCCCGGCATGCCGCAGGGCACCGTCCGGCTCCAGGGCTGGACCTTCCACACCAAGCGCGAGTGGACCGTGCCCGCCGGGCAGGACCGCGGCAACTTCGGCCGTGCCCTGGGCGTCGTCGCCGTCGCCGACCCGGACGACTGGGACGACACCGGCTCGCCGTCCCGCAAGGGCGTCTTCGACTCCACCCTGGTCTCGCCCGCCGTCCCGGTCCCGGCCGGCACCGCCACCCTCCACCTGGCCTTCGACTCGCACTACCGCCAGGAGGCCCCGCAGAAGGCCGCCGTCACCGCGGTGTTCGACAACGGGACCGAGACCCGGCTGGTCTTCTACAGCGCGGACGCCACCGGCAACGACAACGCGGGCAAGGACGCCCAGAACGTCCACGTCGTCCGGCAGTTCGCGGTGCCGGCGGGCGCGCGTTCGGTGACGTTGAAGTTCCGGATGTACGACGCGGGCAACAACTGGTACTGGGCGGTGGACCACATCCGGCTGGACACCCGCCCGATCACGGGCTGAGCCGGGCGCGCCGCGCCGGTCGTCGTCGCGACCGGCGCGGTCGCCTCTTCCGGCCGTGGGCAGGGTGGTTCAGCCCGTGGGGATGCCGACCTGGTCGCGTTCGAGGGCGGCGCGCAGGGTGGCGAGGGCCCCGGCCGCGGCGGCCAGCGCGGCGGCGTCGAGGGTGTCCGCGAGCAGCTCGGCCAGGCCCTCGGTGACGGTCCGCTCCGCTGCCTCGACGAGCCGGGTGCCCTCGTCGGTCAGGACCAGCAGCGAGGACCGGCGGTCCGCCGGGTTCGGCCGCCGGGCGGCCCACCCCTGCTTCTCCAGGCGGTCGACGCCCTTGCTGGTCGCCCCGACGCCGATGGCGAACTCGGCGGCGAGGTCGGCCACCCGGCACCCGGGGTGCCGGTGCAGGTAGCCCAGGAACTCGTACTGCGAGGTGACGATCCCGTGCCGCTCGCGGAGCCGGTCGTTGAGGGCGTTGTACAGCCGCGTCTCGCACCGCACCAGGTCGGCGAAGAACCCGGCGAGGCCGGCTGCGGAGCGGGCGCCGTTCAATGTATCTTCCACGGCATATAGTGTACGGGAAGCTACTCAGTCAGGAGTGTGCCATGAGCAGGGAACAGCGCAGCCGGGTCGACGCGATGCTGCGGCAGCCGGCGCCCACCGGGCCCCGGTCGGTGGAGGAGATCAGGGCCGGCTTCCGGGCCCTGATGGCGGGGATGATCGTGCCCCACGACGCCATCCGCACCGAGCCGACGACCCTCGGCGGCCGGCCGGCCCTGCGGGTCCGGCCCGAAGGCCCGGAGGGGGACGGTTCGGATCGTGCTCCGGAAGGCGGGACGGACGCGACGATCCTGTACTTCCACGGCGGCGGCTGGGTCTTCGGCTCCCCCGAGACCGCCCTCTCGCTGACCGGGAACCTGGTGGCCAGGACCGGGGTCGAGGCGTACTCACCGGACTACCGGCTGGCCCCCGAGCACCCCTTCCCGGCCGCCGTCGAGGACTGCCTGAGCGCCTACCGGGCCCTCCTCGACCGCGGCGGGGACCCGGCCGCCATCGTCCTCGCGGGCGACTCCGCCGGCGGCGGACTCGCCGTCACCACCTGCCTCGCCGCCCGGGACGCGGGCCTGCCGCTGCCCGCCGCCGTACTGGTCCTCTCCCCGGGCCTCGACGCCACCCGGAGCGGCGAGAGCATCCGGACCAAGGAGGGCATCGACCCGATCTTCACCCGCGCCGCCCTCGACCGCACCGGAGCCATGTACCTCGGCGGGGCCGACCCGCGGCAGCCGCTGCTCAGCCCGGTCCTGCACGCCGACCTGACCGGGTTCCCCCCGATGCTGATCCAGGTCGGCGCCAACGAACTGCTGCTGGACGACTCCACCCGCCTCGCCGCGCGGGCGCGCGAGGCGGGCGTGGACGTCATCCTCGACGTCACCGCCGACGTGCCGCACGTGTTCCAGGCCTTCGCCGGCGTCCTCGACGAGGCGGACGAGGCCCTCGACCGCGCCGCCCTCTTCCTGCGCCAGCGGCTCCGGGCCGGGCGGGCCGGAACCGCCGCGGGGACCTCGGTGGAGTAGGTGCGGAGCCCTGGCGGCGTAGGCGCGGGCCGGGGCTGAGCAGGCGCGGGTCGGGATCGGGGTCGGGGTCAGACCGCGGCGCCGGCCCGCGCCAGGCGCAGCAGGTAGGCGCCGGAGGCGGCGGCCAGCAGGCCCATGCAGGCGGCGAACACCAGGCCGGCGTCGGCCAGCCCGAGCGGCCCGGTGAGCAGCCCGACGCCGATCACCGGGACCGAGATGCCGAAGTAGCCGACCACGAAGAGGGCCGAGAGCGCCCCGCCGCGGTGCTCCGCCGGGCTCGCGGTGGCGACCTCGCCCACCGCGCCGCGCAGCCCCATGCCCTGCCCGGCGCCGCCCACCAGCGCGGCCGACACCAGCAGCGCCAGGACGGCCCACGCCAGCGAACCCGCCAGCAGCGCCAGACCGGCGATCAGCACCAGGCAGCCCAGTGGTACGGCCCGCGCCGTGCCCAGCCGGGGGACGAGCAGCTGACCGAGGGTCGAGGCCAGGAAGGCCGACGAGACGATCAGGCCGACCGCCGCGCGGTTGTGCACGTCCAGCCCCTCGGCGAGGAAGGCCGGGGCGACCGAGGTGAACAGCCCCAGCAGGGAGAACCCGGCGAAGGCCGCGATCCCGGCCGGCACGAACACCCGCCGCACCTCCGGCGGCAGGCTGGGCCGGACCGGTCGGGCGGTGCGCAGCGGACGGGCGCCGACCACCGTCTCCGGCAGTCGCAGCAGCACGCCGAAGGCGGCGGCGAGCAGCACCAGGTGCGCCACGAAGGGCAGCACCAAGGGGTACGGCGCGTACTGGGAGAGCAGCCCCGCCACCAGCGGGCCGCAGCCCAGGCCGCCCATGTTGGCGGCCGTCGCGACGAAGCCCGCCCGTCCCCGGCGGCCCGGCGGTGCCAGCTCCAGCACGTACGCCGTGGCGGTGCCGGTGAACACCCCCGCCGACAGCCCCGACAGCAGCCGCCCCAGGCAGAGCAGCAGCACGCTGTCCGCGGCCAGGAACACGACGGCGCTGCAGGCCGCGCCGACCAGCCCGAACACCAGCACGGGCCGGCGCCCGACGGCGTCGGACACGTTCCCGACCAGCAGCAGCACCCCGATCACCCCGAAGGCGTACACGGCGAACACCACCGTCACCGTCAGTTCGGAGAAGCCGATCCGCTCCTGGTAGAGCCCGTACAGCGGGGTGGGCAGGGTGGTCCCGGTCATGCAGACCGCGAAGGCGAAGGCGGCCAGCAGGTAGCCCACCGGGGAGACGACGGGACCGGCAGTCCGATGATCAGTCACCAACCCACGATAGGCACCCGGGCCGTACGGGCCCACGGCGTACGGGCGCGCACTGGGCCGACCGGCCGTACGCCCGCCCGGCACCTGGACGGTGGCGCCTCCGGGGCCTCCCGGCACCGCCGTCGGCCCGGCGGCCGACCGTGCGTGGGCCGGGTCAGGGCGTCGCGGCCCAGCCGACGACACCGACCAGCAGGCAGACGCCGGCCGCCAGCAAGCAGCCGAGGCCGGCCCACAGGAGTCGGCGCACCGCCTTGTTGTGCTGCGGGAACAGCCCGGCCGGGAGCCGGCCGCCGGTCGGCAGGGTGCCGACGGCCAGGCAGAGCAGCCAGAGGCCGAACGCGGCGACCGGGATCACGGCGAGCAGTCCGGCCAGGTCGCCGGTCGCGTAGGCGAGGCCCGTGCTGTGGGAGCCGCCGTCGCCGTACTCGACGGGCAGGACGGCGCCGAGGTGGTGGGCGCCGTCGATCGGCGAGCCCTCGACCACCGTTCGGCCGTCGTCGGAGCGGAACGCGCCGGCGCAGGAGGTGATCAGCCCGGGCTTCGCCGGGTTGTCGCCCCAGCAGCGCTCCACGGTCAGCTCGCCCGGTCGGCCGCTGAGGCGGGCCGCGTAGGCGAAGGCGGTGCCGGCGGCCCGGCCGCCCAGGAGGCCGAGGGCGACGGCCGCCGCACCGAGGACGAGCAGGGCCAGGAAGCCCGCGCCCCGGCTCTGCGGTTGCCGCAGGGAGGTGGCGGACTGTCGGGCGGTCGCGGATTGCCGGGCGGTGGCGGACTGTCGGGCGGTGGCGGACTGTCGGGCGGTGCCGGATTGCCGGGGGGTGCGGGATTGCCGGGCGGTGCGGGATTGCCGGGCGGTGCTGGATTGCCGGGCGGTGCGGGATTGCCGGGCGGTGCGGGACTGCCGGGCGGTGCGGGACTGCCGGGCGGTGCGGGCCGACCTGTTCCTGCTGCTCATGACCGGTTCCGCTGTTCCTCGCCGTCGAGTCGCCCCCGGCCGGGTGGGGCCGCCGGGAACGATGGGGGGACGATCATGTCAGACCGCCTCCGCAGCGGAACGGTTGGTGCGCGCCGCGGGCTGAGGCCGGGGGAGAGGGGGCGCTCAGAGCTTGTCGGCCGCGCGGACCCGGTGGAGGTGGATCAGCACGTCGTAGCTGCCGCCGAGGGCGAGGGTGGGCAGCGGCGTGCTGGTGAAGGTCGTGCCGGCGTCGTAGGTGGGGCGGGCGGTGTCCAGCCAGGTGCGGGCGGCGGGCGGGGCCTGGCGCAGGTCGAGGTAGTAGTCGCGGGGGCGGACCCGGTCGAGGAGGTACTCGTTCATGCCGAGGGTGGCCGGCGGCACGGTGGTGCTGCGCCAGTCGTCGGCGAAGGGGTCGGCCTCGGTGAGGAAGGAGCCGCTGCCGAAGGTGAAGCCGATGCCGACGTAGCCGGCGCCGAGTGCCTCGCGCAGGTGGGCGCCCTGCGGCGTGGGGTAGAGGACCGGGTCGCTGGACCGGTAGCCGACGTGGCCGTTGTGCGCGGAGAGCAGCACCTTGCCGCCGTGGCGGCGCTGCCACCACAGGGTGTTGTCGGCCATCGCCCGGTCGCGGAGCACCTGGGCGGCGACGACGGAGCCGCTGTCGTCGACCTGCATGGTGGTGAAGGCGAAGGTCCGGGCGATGTTGCGGGCGTGCTGGACGGCCCACTCGTAGTCCGCGTCGCCGTCCCGGCCGGCGGCGGCGACCAGGTCCAGCGCCTGCTGCGCCAGGTCCGCGTTGCGCCGGCGCTCGGGCAGCGGGGTGCGGCTGATGTAGCCGATGGCGTCGGTGAACGGCCGCAGGGCGGCGTAGGACTGCTCGACGCTCGACAGCGAGGCGGGGGCGGCCTTCCGCAGGTAGGCGGTGACCTCGGAGAAGGGCTGCTCGCCGATCCCGGGGAAGCCGAGGTCGGTGCCCACGAAGTGGACCGGGTGCTGAGGGCCGCTCCGGTTGTACGCCCGCATCCAGCTGATGAGGTCGGCGAACTCGCGCCGCTGCCAGGGCGATCCGGCCATCACCCGGCGGACCAGCGTACGGGCGTCGCCGTCGCCCTGGCCCTGCACGAACGCGTCGATCAGCAGGCCCGCCGACCAACTGGCCTCCAGGGCGAAGGTGGTGAAGCCCTTCTCCTCGACCAGGTAGCGGAACACCCGGTGCTTCATGGTGAAGAACTCGTGGGAGCCGTGGGTGGCCTCGCCCAGGCCGACCACCCGGGCGTCACCGATCATCGCGCCCAGCGCCCGCAGCCCGGCGGCCGGGGCGTCGGGCTCGGTGGAGCGCAACGGGTGGGCGATCCGGTCGAGTTCGGCGGAGACCGCCGCGGTCTCCGGGACCGGCCGGGAGGCCGTCGGGCCGGCGGCCGCGGTGCCGGCCGTGGCTGCGGTGGCGGTGGCGGCCGTCGCCGGGATGAGCAGGGCGGCCGTCGCCGTCACCGTGGTGGCGGTCAGCAGGGTCCGTCGGTCGATCGGGGTCCGGGTCACGGTCATGATGGCTACTCCACGGCTTGTCGTTTCAACTCGTCCGGCGGTGTGGGCCGGTGAGAGAATCCTCCGCCGAGGAGGGGGTCGGGCGCGCTGGGGAGGGCCGCCAGGTTCTTCGGGGGGCAGCCCCCACCCACCCGGGCCCCTTGGGGGCACCTGGACGGTTCCCCTGGGGCCACCTGGACGGATGGGCGGGCGGCTGGTAGGCGGTGGGAGGGCGTCGGGCACGCCCTGCTCCGGGTGCGCTGGGTGCTTGGGGCGCTTGGGGTGCTTGGGGTGCTTGGGGTGCTTGGGGTCAGCAGAGCCGGTCGGCGCGGTGCGTGGGGCGGCCGTCCAGGACGGTGAGCAGGACCGGGACCTCGGCGAGCTCGGTGGCGGGGGTGGTGAGCGGGTCGGCGGCGAGGACGGTGAGGTCGGCCCGGTGGCCGACCGCGATCCGGCCCGCCACCTGCTCCTCACCCGCCGCGAAAGCCGGGTTGACGGTCATCGCGCGCAGCGCCTCCAGGGCGGTGAGGGCCTGGCGGGGGTTGTGCGGGGGCTGGCCGAGGTCGCGGGTGGGGCGGCGGTGGCGGGCCCCCGCCATGACGCCCAGCGGCCGGTAGGGGGCGATCGGCCAGTCGGAGCCCAGGACGACGGTGGCGCCCGCGTCCCACAGGTCGCGGCAGCGCCAGGCCCGGTCGGCGCGCTCCTCGCCCAGGCGGCGGGACCAGTTGTCGGTGTGGTCGGCGCGGGTGAAGTCGCAGCAGTGGGTGGGCTGCATGGAGGCGATCACGCCCAGCTCGGCGAAGCGGCGCACCACCTCGTCCGGGACGGTCTCGATGTGCTCGATCCGGTGCCGGACGGGGGCGGTTCGGGCGGCTGCTCCCGGGGCCGGGGTGGCCGGGATGGTCGCGGTGGCGGTCGGGGCGGTGGTCGCGGTGCCGGCCGTCGCGGTGGCCTGCTCGACGGCGTCGAGGGCGTGGCGGACGGCGGCGTCGCCGATGGCGTGGGTGGCCGTCGGTACGCCGGCCCGGTGCAGCTGCCCGATCACCTGGGTGTAGTGCGACGGGTCGGGCCAGAAGGCGTGGGTGGACTCGCCGTGGCAGTCCGGGTGTTCCAGCCAGGCGGTGCCGTTGTCGATCGTGCCGTCCATGAACAGCTTGACGCCGTCCACCCGCCACAACTTCCCGCTGCGGCTCTGGAGTTCGACCAGTTCGTCCAGCCCGTGCCGGTCCACGCCGGGCTGGCACCAGGGGGCGACCCGCAGGCGCAGCGGCAGGTCGCCCGCCTCGTCGAGCTCGGCGTAGAGGGCGAGGCTGTCGCCGCCCGCGTCCATCGCGTGTCCGCCGGTGAGGCCGCTCGCGGCCATGGCGCGCAGGGCGGCGGCCAGGCGCTCACGGCGCTCGGTGCGGGTCGGCCGGGGGGCGGCGCGTTCGACCAGTTCGCAGGCCGCGTCCTCCAGCAGCAGGCCGGTGGGACGGCCGGCGGCGTCGCAGACCACCTCGGCGGCCTGGGCGAAGGTGCGCGGACCGTCCACGCCGGCCAGCTCCAGGGCGCGCGGGCTGGCGAGCATGGAGTGGGCGTCGAAGAGCTGGAGCAGCGCGGGGACGCCGTCGAGGACGGGGGCCAGGGCGGCGGACTCGACCGGGCGGTCGCCGAAGACGTTCGGGTCCAGCCCCCAGGCGTGCAGCCAGGCGCCCGGGCCGAGGCCCTCGACCTCGGCGGCGAGGGCGGCGCGGACGGACGGCAGGTCGGTGCAGCCGGAGAGGTCCAGGCCGTGGGTGAGCTCGGCGCCGGTGACCGGGTGGAGGTGGCCGTCGACCAGGCCGGGGGTGACCACGGCGCCCTTGAGGTCGATCACCGTCGTTGCGGCGTCGGCGAGTTCGCGGATCGTCCGGTCGTCGCCCAGGGCGGCGATCCGGCCGTCGACCACGGCGAGCGCGCTCTGCGGGAGGACGCCGCCGGACGCGGGGTCGAGCAGGCGGGCGGAGAGGAGGACCAGGGAGGTGCGCACGTCGACTCCAGCGGTGGTGCGGGGTGGGGGAGGGAGGGGGAGGGGAGGGGGAACGGGGTCAGGACTGCTCTTCGGTGCGGGATCCGGGCTCGGCGGTGGGGGGTTCCGGCTCGGTGGCGAGGGCCAGTGAGCCTTCCGCCAGGCCGAGTTCGCGTTCGGCGGTGGCGGCCGCCAGCCGGATGACGGCCGAGGGGTGGTTGCCCAGGCCGGTGTTGGCATGGGAGGCGAGGCCGTCGATCACCACCAGGATCCGGACGGCGGTGAGGCCCGGGTCCTCGGTGCGGAACTCGCCCCGCTCGACGCCCGCTCGGACGACGCCGGTGAGCCGGCCGCGCCACAGCGACTCCTGGCCGAGCACGCGCTCGCGCAGGACGGGCCGGTAGCGGCTGAGGTGGCGGGCGTTGAGCCAGAGCCGGCTCATGTCGTCGTACGCCGGGCCGGTGGTGCGGGCGAAGAAGCGGGCGAGGTGGTTGAGCGAGCGGCCGTCCGGCGGGTCGGCGGGCAGCAGCGACTCCAGTTCGGCGGTGGCGGCGCTGCCGAAGGCCTCGGCGACCAAGTCCTCCACGGCCGGGAAGTAGTGGCTGATCAGACCGGGTCTGACGTCGAGCTGCTCGGCGATCCGGCGCAGGGTGATGCACTCCAGGCCCTCGGTGAGGGCGACGGTGGCCGCAGCCTCGACGATCTCCGCGCGGCGGTCGTCGGGGGACTTCCGGATCCGTTTGCGCTGAACGCTTGACGTCATGTGCCGGATGCTATTGAGTGTGCGACCAATAAGCAAGCAGGTGGGCACGACACCCCCACGGAGGGCCCCCAATGGCGTCCACGCTCCCGGACCACCCCCAGTCCGACTCCCCCATCGGACCACCGCTCCCGCAGCCCGCGCAGTCCCCGAAGTCCGTACAGCTCAGCCAGTCCGGCCAGTCCGCGCAGCCCCCACAGGATCGGGCGGCCGGGCGGGTCGAGGTCCACGGCATCGACCACATCCCCGAGACGGAACGGAGGGGCCGCGCCCGCGAACTCTTCGCGGTCTGGGCGGCGGCCAGCGTCAACTACCTCAATCTGGTGGTCGGCGGCGCCCTGGTGCTGAGCGGTCTCAGCCTGTGGCAGGCCTTCGCGGTGGTGGTGGTCGGCAACCTGTTCTGGCTGGGCACCGGACTGCTGGCCGTCTCCGGACCGGCCGCCGGCGCGCCCAGCGAGGTGATCACGCGGGCGCTGTACGGCGTCCGGGGCAACCGGGTGAACAACGCCGTCACCGGCTGGATGATCTCCGTCTGCTACTTCGCGCTGAACCTCGCGGCGGCCGCCGTCGCGGCGTTCTCCCTCGCCGAGCAGGTCGGGATCACCCCGGACACCCCGATCAAGATCGCCATCGTGATCGCGATCGTGGTGGTCACGTTGACCATCAGCGTCTACGGACACGCTGTGATCGTGCGGCTCTACCTGCCGATCACCCTCGTCCTCGCCGCCGCCTTCGCCGTCGTCGGGTACGCGATCCTCCGGCACGCCGACTTCGGCTGGAGCCAGCCGCAGCCGCTCAGCGGCAGCGGGACGTGGGCGGCCGTCCTGGCCGGCGTCACCCTGATCGCCTCCGGGCCGCTCTCGTACACCACCAGCGCAGACTTCTCCCGCTACCTGCCGGCCGACACCTCCCCGCGTGCCGTGCTCGGTTGGACCGCCCTCGGCGGCTTCCTGCCCAGCGTCGTCGTCGGCGGACTGGGCGTGCTCGGGGCCACCGCCGTCGACATGACCGACCCCCAGGCGGCGCTCCGGACGATCCTGCCCGGCTGGTTCAACCCGGTCTTCCTCCTCTCACTGGTCATCGGCACCGTCGCCGTCAACGCCCTCACCGCTTACAGCGCCGGCCTCGCCCTCCAGGCCGTCGGCATCCGCATCCGCCGCACGCTCAGCGTGCTGGTGGACGGCACGGTCGCCGTCGCGCTGACCCTCTACGCCCTGCTGGTCTCCAACTTCCTGGACACGGTCAGCAACGTGCTCCAGCTGACCGTCGTCCTCCTCGGCCCCAGCACCGCCATCTACGCCGTGGACATCCTGCTGCGCCGCAACCGCTACGACGGGCGGGCACTGACCGACGAGTCGCCGGGCAGCCCGTTCTGGTACCGCGCCGGCGTCAACCCGGCCGGTGCGCTCGCCCTGTTGGCAGGCGTGACAGCCTCGGCCCTCTGTGTCGACACGCTCTACACCGGCCCGATCGCGGCGCTGACCGGCGTGGACCTGGCCCTCCCGGCCGGGATCGCGGTCGCCGCCGTGGTCTACGCCCTGCTGATGCGACGGGTGGTGTCGCGGGGGCAGGCCTGAAGCCGGGGCGGTCGGGCCTGTACGGTCTGCGCCGCAGCCGCAGCCGCAGCCGCAGCAGTTCGGTGGGCGGTCCGTCGGTACGTCGCGCGGGAAGTCGGCAGGTCCGACTTCCCGCGTCGGCCTTGCCCGGTCGTCCTCCGTTCCGTCTCGGTGGCTCAGGTCGAGGTGGTGGGCCGAGGTTCGTCGATGGTGCCGTTGCGGAGCATGGGGAAGGGCGCGGCGGTCCGGAGGCGGGCGAGGGGCTCGGAGGTTACTTCGACCGTCCCGGTCAGGGCGAACCGACGGGGGTGCTGGGCGAACGGTGGTGCGCCCTAGCTGAGTTACTCCGCCGGGCTGCCTCTCCGCCCGGCCGATCGGCGTTGGCTGTCGGCGATCTCGGTTAGGGTGCGGACCGGCTGCGCCTGGCCATTTCAGGGCCGGCGCGAGGGGAGGGGCGTCATGATCGGCGTCGTCGGTGAGGGTTCGCGCGGGGCCGAGGAGCAGGACGGTGAGGGCATCCAGTGGTTGGCGGATGCCGGTGGCGAGGTCAGCGGAGTGGTGTTCGCCCGTGGGATCCCGCCGGAGGAACTCGCCCGCCGGATGGGGGCCGACCCGGCTGCGGCCACCGGGCCGATCAGCGGGCGGGAGATCTGGGACCTGGACATCGAGGTCTACCGGCCCGGTGACGACGGCGACGGCGTGATCCGGGTCGGCGAGGCGGACGGCTGGTCCTTCGCGATCGAGTACGGGGACTCCACCGGCGGCGAACTGCTCACCGAGATAGCGCGCGAGGGCGTGGAGGTGGTGCACTTCCGGCCGATGCCGGAGCAGCCGCCCGCCCTGCTCGACTACGCCCGGGACGGCGCCGTGCTGTGCGGCTTCGGGCTGGGGGAGGAGCGGTGGCGCTGGGGCCGGCAGCCCGATCTGCTCGTACCGGAGCTGATCGCCGCGAACGTCCTGGAGGCGGACGGCGTCACCTCCTGCACCCCCGGGCGGGCGCCCGCCGCCGGGGCCCGGCGGCGGACCCTCGGCGCTGTCGGGCGGCGCTTCGGGCTGCGCCTGCCCCGGGCCGTCCTGGGGGAGGTACGGCTGCCGGCGTACGTGGTGCGCGGCAGGCCGGGGCTGGAACTGCACTGAGCCCGGCGGCGGGGACGCCGGCGGGAACGACAGCGGCGCGACGGTGACGGTGCTGATGGCGGCGGCGGTGATGGCGGTCATGACGGTCATGGCGGACTCCCTCCCGGAGCCCCACCGGCGGGGCCCCGATGACCGTCATCCTCGCCTGCGGCCAGCCGCCCGCACATGTGCCGATCGGGAGGTTCCGTCGAGTACAACTCCCTTGCAGGGGTGCCGATCGGCTCACTCGTTGGTTGGACGCACGTCGAGCTGGGGTAGGCCAGGGCCGGCGGCCGGTGCCCGTCTTTAGGCAGGGAGGTCCGCCGTCCGCACACGGGCGGCGGCGCGGCCCAGCCGGAGCGCGGCGATCGGGCTCGGGGAGAAGCCGAGGGCGCAGGCGACGAGCAGGGCGCTGGGGGTGAGGCCCGTGGAGAACAGCGTGAACGCCAGCATGATCGCGGGGACGAGCAGCAGCGGGGAGACCATGAGCACGGCGGCCTGACGCTTCTCCCGGCGCGTCCACTGGCGGGACCTGGTCACCCGGACGGCCGCGACGACGGCCGCGGCGAAGCCGAGCACGGGCCCGGCGACGGGGACCAGAGAGACCGGCAAGGCGAGGACGGCCAGGGCGAGGGTGGCGTTGGTCCAGCGGGTCGTCTCCGGGGCGGGCGGCGTCTGCCCCTCCTCGGCGAGGGCGGCGTCGGCGATCTGCCGGGGGGTGCCGAGCTGCGCCAGGACGGAGCGGACGGCGGCGTCGTCGAGCGGGACGTCGGTGAGCGAGACCTCGATGTGCTCCCGCAGGTCGGCCAGCAGTTCGCGGCGGCGCTCGGGCGGCAGGGTGGCGGTGCCGCGGGCGACGGCGTCGAGGTGAGCGCGGACCAGGGGGTGGTCGACGGGGTTGTTCACGGGTGCTCTCCCGGGGCGAGGACGTGGTCGATGGTGGCGCGGAAGGCGGGCCAGAGCGCGGTGAACTCCGCCAGCGCGCTCTCCCCCGCCTCGGTGAGGGTGTAGTACCGGCGGGACGGGCCACTGGCCGAGTCGCGCAGGAAGGTGTCGGCGAGCCCGGCGCGGCGCAGCCGGGACAGCAGCGGGTAGATGGTGCCCTGGCTGGTCGCCAGCATCGGGTGGCGGCCGAGCTCCTGGAGCAGCTCGACCCCGTAGCGCGGGCCGTCGCGCAGCAGCGCGAGGACGCAGTACTCCAGGACGCCCTTGCGCAGCTGGGTAGCGATCGGGCCGTCGACCGGGCCGGGCTCGTCGCCGCCGTCGGTGCTTGCGATGCCAGGTACCATGCAATGCAAGATAGCAGGCGAAGCAAGGTACCGGCCGGGGGCGGCGCCAGGAGGGCGGAACCCGGGCCGAGCACCGGGTTCCGCCCTCCGGGTCCGAGCGCCAGGGCCCGAACCGGAAGCGCCGCGGGAAGCGCGCGACCCGCGGACGCGCTACCCCTCCCGCCGCACCGGCCGCCAGCCGGCCAGGTGCGCGGCCAGGACGGCGCCCGGGTCCGCCGTGGTGTACCGCAGCGCGACCATGGCCGCGGTGATCACGTCGCACAGCTCGCCCTGCAGTTCGGCCACGGTGTGGCTGACGCCCTTGCGCGGGTTGGCGCCGAGCACGCCGAGCAGGGCCTCGGCGACCTCCCCGGCCTCCTCCTGGATCTTCACCACCTGGAGGGGCAGCAACGGCAGTCCGATGGTCGACCGGTGGTCGGACAGGTGGCGGTGGATGTCGTCGACCACCGCCCACTCCGGCGTCCGCCCGACCGCCAGCCGCGCCTCCAACTGCCGCAGGTAGCCCTTGAGCGCGGGCGGCAGCTTCATCCGCTGGGCCTCGGCGAAGGGGACCAGTCGCAGCTCCTGGCCCTCCCCGAGGACCAGCTCCGCCGGGTCGACGTCGACCAGGGCGTGGAAGGCGCGGTGCCGTCGGCCCTCCGGGTCGGAGGCGGCCAGGACCGGGTGGAAAGGGAGCAGCCCGGGCACGTCCAGCCCGGTCTCCTCGCGCAGTTCGCGCACCGCCGTGCGGTACGGCGTCTCGCCGGGCTCGCGGTGGCCGCCGGGGACCACCCAGTGGGCGGGCCACGGGATGTCCGGCCGGTCGTCGCGCAGTTGGAGCAGGACCTCCTGCCGGCCGGTGGTGATGTAGACGTCCACGCTGACGAAATCGTTGTCGGTGCTCAATGCGCCCTCCGTGTCGACGGTGCCCCGCGGTCCGCGCCGTGCCGTGCCGTGCCGCGGCGCCGGACTCCCGGGCTGCTTGCGGCGTACCCGCGGTGTGCCCGCACCGCACCCGGGCAGCGCACCCGCCGCCCCTCACCCGGTCGGCCGATGGCAGCCCGTCCGGCGCACGCCCCCCGTCCGGAGACTCCGACGGGCGTCGCCGTACGCGGGCCCCTAGGGTCTGTGGTGCGCCGACGGTGCCGGGCGCCGGGGCGCACGCCTCCCCGATGCACGCTTCCCCGACGCACCAGGCGTACGCCGTCCTGCCACGCGCCGGTGCACCCGGCAGTACCGCCCGGCCAACCCGAGAGGTGGACCGCCCCATGCACTCCGTCGTCCGCGGCGCCGGCGCGCTCGGCCTGGCCGCGCTGCTGCTCGCGCCCGTCTCCGGTTGCCAGGGCGGCGGCCCGTCCGCCGCCGAGCCCGCGCCCACCTCCCCGGTCACCGGCGCGAGCAGCGGCGGCCCGGCCGCCCAGCGGCTGGACTGGCGGGCCTGCCCGGCCCCGAGTGCCGCGCAGGGCGGCGGCACCGCGCCCGCGAGCGACTGGGAGTGCGCCACCCTCAAGGCCCCGCTGGACCACGCCAAACCCGACGGCGGCACCATCGACCTGGCGCTGATCCGCACCAAGGCCAAGGACGAGCAGCACCGGCTCGGCTCGCTGCTGTTCAACTTCGGCGGCCCCGGCGCCTCCGGGGTGGCCACCCTGCCCGCCCTGGCCGCCGCCTACGCCTCCCTCAACACCCGCTACGACCTGGTGAGTTTCGACCCGCGCGGGGTCGGCGACAGCGCCGGGGTGAAGTGCCTGGACGACCGGGCGGCGGACGTCAACGCCGCCGTCGACAGCACCCCGGAGACCCCCGCCGAGGTCAAGGCCCTGGACGACAGCAACGCCCAGTTCGCCGCCGCCTGCGAGCACAACTCCGGCCCGGTGCTGCCCTACGTGGACACCGAGAGCGCGGCCCGGGACCTCGACCTGATGCGCCAGGTGCTCGGCGACCAGAAGCTCTCCTACTTCGGCATCAGCTACGGCACCCAGCTCGGCGGCGTCTACGCCCACCTGTTCCCGCAGGAGGTCGGCCGGGTCGTGCTGGACTCGGTGGTCGACCCGACGAAGGACCCGGAGCAGAGCGCGCTCGGCCAGGCCCAGGGCTTCCAACTCGCCCTCGACGACTTCATGAAGGCCTGCGCCACCCAGGACGCGGCCGCCTGCCCGACCGGTGGCGGCGGCGCCGAGGGCACCGCGCGGATCACCGACCTGCTGCAGAAGCTCGCCGGGTCGCCGCTGCCCACCAGCAGCGGACGGAAGCTGACCGAGGGCCTGGCCGTCACCGGCATCGCCGGCGCGCTGTACAGCCGGCAGACCTGGCCCGCGCTGGCCTCCGGGCTCACCGAGGCGATGCAGGCGGGCACCGGCGACACCCTGCTCCAGCTCGCCGACTCGCTGAACGGACGCGACCCGCAGGGCCACTACAACAACCTCAACGCGGCCAACCGGGCGATCAGTTGCGTCGACGCCCGGCAGCGCTACTCCGACCAGGACGTGGAGCAGCAATTGCCGCAGTTCCGCGCCGCCTCCCCGGTCTTCGGCGCCTTCACCGCCTGGGGCCTGACCGGCTGCACCGGCTGGCCCGTCCCGGGCAAGGCCGACCACCCGGAGGTCGCCGCCCCCGGCGCCGCCCCGATCCTGGTGGTCGGCACCACCGGGGACCCGGCCACCCCGGTCGAGGGCGCCCGGACCATGGCCCAGCAGCTGGGCGCGGGCGTCGGCGTCACCGTCACGCTCAACGGCGAGGGCCACGGCGGCTACAACACCGGAAACCCGTGCTTGAAGAAGACTGTCGACGCCTACCTGCTGGACGGTACGGTGCCTGCGGACGGGACGACCTGCAGCTGAAGTGGCCCACTGCGGCAGTATTCGATTGGCCCTGCGGAATGGTCCAATCGGCCCCTAAGATCATCCGTGTGAACACGCAAGCGAACGAGAACGCCGCCACCGCCGTCCCCAAGGTCGACTTCTACTTCGACCCCGTCTGCCCCTTCGCCTGGATCACCTCGCGCTGGATCCTGGAGGTCGCCGGCTAGCGTGAACTCGACCTCACCTTCCGGGTGATGAGCCTGTCCGTGCTCAACGAGGGCCGCACCGACCTGCCGGAGCGCTACCAGCGCCTGATGACCACCGGCTGGGGCCCGGTCCGGGTCTGCATCGCCGCCGCCGAACAGCACGGCGAGCACGTGCTGCGCGACCTGTACACCGAGCTCGGCACCCGCTTCCACGACCAGGACCGGGAGGCCGACGACACCGTCATCCGCGAGGCCCTGGTCGCCGCCGGACTGCCCGAGGAGCTCGCCGAGGCGGCCAACAGCACCGCGTACGACATCGCGCTGCGCAAGAGCCACCACGAGGGCATGGACCCGGTCGGCGAGGAGGTCGGCACCCCGACCATCCACGTGGACGGCACGGCCTTCTTCGGCCCGGTGCTGAGCGCGATCCCGCGCGGCGAGGACGCGCTGCGGGTCTTCGAGGGCGTCCGGCTGCTGGCCGGCTACCCGAAGTTCTTCGAGCTCAAGCGGACCCGGACCGGGTCGCTCGACTTCTCCTGACCGGCGCTTCCTCCTGACCGGCGCCTTCCGATGACCGGCGATCGCCGCCCCGCCACCGCCACGGGGCACGCTTCGGGACGGGGGTGGGCGGCGTGACCACGGATCCGCGCGGGCCGTTCGAGTCGGGTCGGCCGAGCAGGCAGGTCGAACAGGTCGAACAGGTCGGGCCGGTTGAGCCGGGCGAATTGGTCGAGCCGGGTGAACTGGTCGAGCCGGGCGAACTGGTCGAGCGGGTCGACGAGCACGACCGGGTGCTCGGCGTGGTCGAACGCGGCGAGGCGATCCGCCGCGGCTGGCTGCACCGGGTCGCCACCACCGTCTGCCGCGATCCGTCCGGCCGGGTGCTGGTGCACCGCCGCCCGGACGGCGCCGGCCGCTTCGGTGGGTGCCACGACGTGATGCTGGGCGGCGCACTGCGGGTGGGGGAGTCGTACGCCGCCGGGGCGCGGCGGGAGCTGGCGGAGGAGCTCGGGGTGAGCGTGCCGGTGCGCCACCGGTTCACCTTCCTCTGCCGGGGCGCGATCGCCCCGTACTGGCTGGGCGTGCACGAGGCCGTGCTGCCGCCGGACCTGATCGCCCCCGACGCGGTCGATCCGGCCGCGGTCGCCCGGTACGGCTGGCTGACCCTGCCCGAGCTGGCCGGCGCCGTACGGCGGTGGCCGTTCGTGCCGGACGGGCAGGTGGCGTTCCGCCGGTACCTGCTCGGGCTCCCGTCCGGGGCCGGAGGGGTCGACCATGGAGGGGTGGGCGCCGAGCCGGGGCCCGGCTGAGGCCCGGCGGCGCCCGAGAGGCGGTGAGCGTGGATGATCGTCCGAACGCGCCCGGGTGCCGCCCGCCACGCCGCGACCCCGCCCGGCGGCGGTAAGGGCCCGGGCCCCGGCGGCTGGGGCGGCCCGGGCCGAGGCCCCGGCCCCGGCCCCGGCCGCGGACCGGGGCAGGGCCCCGGCGGCACCCCGCCCAAGCCGCCCCCGCCCGCGCTGCGGCGCTGGCTGCTGCCGGTCGCCGTGCTGCTGACCCTGCTGCTCCTGGTGCTGCTGGCCAAGCCCGCCCCGACCGGCCCCCGCTACGGCTACACCGACCTGCTCAACCGGGTCGACGCCGGCCAGGTGCAGACCGTGGACGTCAGCGACACCGGCGGCGTGTCCGGCACCCTCAAGGACGGCACCCGGTTCACCAGCCAGATCCCGACCGCCCTGGACACCTCCCAGCTCGGCAAGGCGCTCTCCGACCAGCACGTGAACGTCACCGGCAGCCGGTCGGGCGGCAGCTCGATCTGGTCGACCCTGCTGCTGTTCCTGCCGCTGCTGCTCTTCGGCGGGCTGTTCCTCTGGTCCGGCCGGCTGGCCGCGCGGTCGCTCGGCGGCGGGCTCAGCGCCATCGGCCGCTCCCGGGCGAAGATCATCGAGGCCGAGCGGCCCGCCACCGGCTTCGCCGACGTCGCCGGGTACGAGGGGGTGAAGCAGGAGGTCAGCGAGGTGGTCGACTACCTGCGCAGCCCGGAGCGCTACGCCGCCGCCGGGGCCAAGGGGCCGCGCGGAGTGATCATGGTCGGCCCGCCGGGCACCGGCAAGACGCTGCTCGCCCGGGCGGTCGCCGGCGAGGCCTCGGTGCCCTTCCTGTCCGTCACCGGCTCCGGTTTCGTCGAGATGTTCGTCGGCGTCGGCGCCTCCCGGGTCCGCGACCTGTTCGACGAGGCCCGCAAGCGCGCACCGTCCATCGTCTTCATCGACGAGATCGACGCCGTCGGCGGGCGCCGCGCGGGCGGCACCCGGATCGGCGGCAACGACGAGCGCGAGCAGACCCTCAACCAGCTGCTCTCCGAGATGGACGGCTTCGACCAGAGCACCGGCATCGTCGTCATCGCCGCCACCAACCGGCCGGACGCCCTCGACCCCGCCCTGCTGCGCCCCGGCCGCTTCGACCGGCAGGTCGTCGTGCCGCTGCCCAACCAGGCCGAGCGGGCGGCCATCCTCGCCGTGCACACCCGCGGCAAGACCCTCGCCCCGGACACCGACCTGGACCGGATCGCCCGCGGCACCCCCGGCTTCTCCGGGGCCGACCTCGCCAACCTGGTCAACGAGGCCGCCATCAACGCCGTGCGCGCCGACCGGTCCACCCTCACCGCCGCAGACCTCGACGACGCCCGCGACCGGGTGCTGCTGGGCCGCCGGGAGTCCTCCAACGCGCTGCTGCCCGAGGAACGGCACTCCGTCGCCGTCCACGAGTCCGGGCACGCGCTGATGGCCGCGCTGTGCGAGCACGCCGACCCGGTCGCCAAGGTGACCATCCTCCCGGCCGGGGTCGCCCTCGGCGCCACCGAGCAACTCCCCGAGGCGGAACGGCACCTGTACAGCGAGAGCTACCTGAACGACCTGCTCGCCGTGCAGCTCGGCGGGCGCGCCGCCGAACTGGTGGTCTTCGGCGAGGGCTCCACCGGCGCCGCCAACGACCTCGCCAACGCCACCTCGGTGGCCACCCGGATGGTCCGCGAGTTCGGCCTCTCCCCGGACCTCGGCCCGGTCGGCTACTCCAGCGGCTCCCCGCAGTACCTCGGCGAGCACCCCGACGACCTGCTGCGCCGCCCGTACTCCGAGCAGACCCAGCGCGCGGTGGACGAGGCGGTGGCCGGGCTGCTGCGCGGCGCCGAGCGGCGGGCCCTCGGGCTGCTGCGCGAACACCGGCACCACCTGGACGAGTTGGCGGCGCTGCTGGTCGCCCAGGAGACGGTGGACGGCACCCTGGTGCTCGACATCCTGCGGCACCCGGCGCCGGGGACGCCCGGGGCGGACGGGAGCGGGGGCACAGGGACGGCACCCTGAGGCGGGGGGCGGTGCGGCCGGGGTGGATGATGGCGTGGTACCGATCCGAAGGAGCCCGACCATGACCGAAACCCTGCCCGCGGACGTCCAGCGCGAGATCGCCCTGGCCCTCGGAGTGGTGCCCGTCACCGACCCCGCGAAGGAGGCCGAGCGCCGGATCGCCTTCCTCGCCGACCAGCTGCGGGCCTCGGGCGCCCGCACCCTGGTGCTGGGGATCAGCGGCGGCGTGGACTCCACCACCACCGGGCGGCTCTGCCAGCTCGCCGTCGAGCGGCTGCGCGCCGAGGGGCACCAGGTGGCCTTCACGGCCATGCGACTGCCGTACGGCGTCCAGGCGGACGAGGCGGACGCCCAGCGAGCCCTCGACTTCATCCGGGCCGACGAGGTGCTGACGGTCGACGTCAAGCCCGCGACCGACGCCGCCTTCGACGCCCTGCTGACGGCGGGCGTCACCTTCCGCGACCACGCCCACGAGGACTTCGTGCGCGGCAACGTCAAGGCCCGCCAGCGGATGGTCGTCCAGTACGCGGCCGCGGGGGCGAGCGGCGGCCTGGTGGTCGGCACCGACCACGCGGCCGAGGCGGCCGTCGGCTTCTTCACCAAGTTCGGCGACGGCGCGGCCGACGTGATGCCGCTCTCCGGTCTGACGAAGCGTCAGGTCCGCGCAGTGGCGGCCCACTTGGGCGCGCCCGAGGAGCTGGTCGGCAAGGTCCCCACCGCAGACCTGGAGGACCTCGCCCCCGGCAAGGCCGACGAGGACGCCCTCGGCGTCGAGTACGGCGACCTGGACGACTTCCTGGAGGGCCGCCCGGTCAGCGAGCAGGTCTTCGACACCGTCCTCGGCCACTACCGCCGCACCGAGCACAAGCGCGCCCTGCCGATCACCCCGGGCCAGGCGTGACCGACCCGGACGGGCGCGCGGGGCGCGCGGCCGGGGCGGTCCTCGGCGCGGCCGTGGGCGACGCCCTCGGCGCACCGTACGAGTTCGGCCCGGCCGGCGCGCTGAGCGCCCGCTTCCCGCTCGGTGGTGCGGAGCTGGTCGCGGGCGGCGGCTGGGACCTCGGCGAGGCCACCGACGACACCCAGATGGCTGTCCTGGTCGCCGAATCCCTGCTCGAACGGGGTGGGTTGGACCTCCCGGACATCTTCGACCGGTTCCGCCGCTGGGCCGCCGCCGAGCCCAAGGACATCGGCATCCAGACCGAGTCCGTCCTCACCAACGGCTACGCCTGGGACCTCGCGGCCGCCGTCCACTTCAACACCACCCTGCGCGCCGCGGGCAACGGTTCGCTGATGCGGGCGGCCACCTCCGCCGTCGCCTTCGCCGGCGCCGGGCGGGAGGCCACCATGGCCGCCGCCCGGCGGATCGCCGCGCTCACCCACGGCGACCGGGCCGCCTGGGAGGGCACCGCGGTCTTCCACGAGCTGGTCCGGCTCGCCCTCGACGGCACCGACCCGCTCGCCGAACTCCCCACCGTGCTGGCCGCCGTGGACCCGGACGACCGTGAGCGCTACGCCACCGTCCTGGCCCCGGACTGGCACCCCGACCGGGCCGCCGAGCCCAACGGCGCGTTCTGGCCCTGCCTCGGCTCGGCCGTCTGGGCCCTGCGCACCACCGACGGCTTCGAGGCGGCCGTCCACGCCGCCGTCGACCTCGGCGGCGACACCGACACCGTCGCGGCCGTCACCGGCGGCCTGGCCGGGGCCCGCTACGGGCTCGCGGCGATCCCGGCCCGCTGGACCGAGCCGCTGCACGTGCCCCTGCCGGGCTCCGGCGGCCGGGTGCTGCGGGCGGCCGATCTGATCGCGATGGCGGCGCGGCTGGCGGGCTGAGCCTCGGGGTGCGGGGCGGCTGCGGTGGCCGGCCGGGGTGGCGAACAGGGCTGCCTCCGGCCCCCCTTGATCGTTCCGGCGTGCGGCTCGCTACCGTACGTCGTGGAACGGTTCGACGTCGAAGGGGGAGACGGCATGGCTGACATGACGGTGCGTCCGGTGGCCCGTGTGGTGGGTGGCCGGGAGGACGTGCGGGACGACGGGTGGGGCGGTGTCGCGGCGGTGATCCGGCTGGACGCCGGGCAGTTCACCGAGGAGTCGCTGTACGGGCTGGACCTGCACGTCACCGGCCTGGACGCGGTGGCGGGCACGCCGGTGCTCGACATCAAGCCGTACCTGGCCGAGTTCGGCCCGCGCGGTGGGCTCCGGCAGCCCGCGTGGTCGACCGAGCTGATGCGCGCCTACTACGACGGCGAGGTCTGAGCGGTGACGGAGCAGCGGCTCGCGGTGGTGTCCGGCGGCGGGACGGGGATCGGGCGGGCGATCGCCGCCCGGCTGGCCGGGGACGGGTGCCGGGTGGTGGTCCTGGGGCGTCGGGCGGCCGTGCTGGAGGAGGCCCGGGCGGAGATCGAGCGCACCGCCGGGCCGGGGGCCGTGGTGCCGCTGGCGGGTGACCTGGCGGATCCGGCGGCGGTCGAGCGGGTGGCCGCCCGGATCGCCGAACTCGGTCCGGTGGACGTGCTGGTGAACAACGCGGGTGCGATCATCACTCCGCCCGAGGACGACGGCCTGGCCGCGCTGGCCGCCTCCTGGCGGCGGGACCTGGACACCAATCTGCTGACCGCCGTGCTGCTGACCACCGCGCTCCAGGGGGTGCTGCGCCGGCCCGGCGGCCGCCTGGTGGTGATCAGTTCGGCGGCCGCCCAGCGCGGTGGCGCGGGCCCGCACTCGGCGGGCTCGTACGCGGCCGTGAAGGCGGCGCTGCACGGCTGGGCGTTCGGCCTGGCCCGGCAGTTGGGGCCGGACGGGATCACGGTGAACGTGCTGGCCCCGGGCTACGTGGCGGACACCGAGATCTTCGGCGTGGACCGGGACGAGGAGTTCCACGCCCGGAAGGTCGCCGACACCCTGGTCGGCCGGGCCGGCACGCCCGAGGACGTGGCCGAGGCGGTGGCCTACATCGCCTCGCCGGCGGCCGGTTACCTCACCGGGCAGGTGATCGGGCTGAACGGGGGCGCGGTGCTGGGTCGATGAGCGGCTCCGCCGGGCGGACGAGCCGTTCATCGGACGTCTACCGCCGCTGCCTACGGTGAGTGCTCGTACGAACCGGGCCCGACCACAGGAGTCTCCGCTGTCCAGGATCATCACCACCGCCCTGCCCGCGCACGGGCACGTCAGCCCGCTGCTGGCCATCTCCGCCGACCTCGCCGCGCGCGGCCACGAGGTGGTCTTCCTGGGCGGCTCGCGCTTCGCGGAGGCGGCCGGGCGGGCCGGGGTGCGCTTCGCCGCGCTGCCCGCCGAGGCCGACTGGGACGACCGCGACCTCGACGGCTCCTTCCCGGGTCGGGCGGAGCTGGCGCCCGGCCCGGAGCGGATCGCCTTCGACGTGCGGCACGTCTTCCTGGACCCGGTGCCCCACCAGTACCGGGCCCTGCTCGCGCTGTTGGCGGAGTTCCCGGCCGACGCCGTCGTCGCGGACGCCTTCGTCCAGGGCGTGCTGCCGCTGGCGCTCGCCCGTCCGAGGGCGCAGCGTCCGGCGCTGATCGGGGTCGGGACCACCCCGGCGATGCTGCCGAGCGCGGACACCGCGCCGTTCGGGCTGGCGCTGCCGCCGCTGCCGGGGGAGGAGGGCCGGATCCGCAACCGCTCCCTGCGGGAGGAGGTGGACCGGCGCGGCGAGCCCTTGCAGCGGTACGCGGAGAAGGTGTTCGCGGAGGCGGGCGTCCAGCTGCCGGAGGGGCCGCGCGGGCTGGCCCAGGTGACGGTGCCGGACGCGTACCTCCAGCTGACCGTGCCCGGCTTCGAGTACCCGCGCTCCGACGCGCCCGCCTCGTACCGGCTGATCGGCGCGCTGCCGGGCAACGTCGGCGAGGAGCAGCCGCTGCCGGGGTGGTGGGCGGAGCTGACCGGTGAGCGGCCGGTCGTGGTGGTGACCCAGGGGACGCTGGCCAACGACGACCTGGGCGAGCTGGTCGCACCGACGGTCCGCGCGCTGGCGGACCGGGACGTGCTGGTGGTGGCCGCCACCGTCCGGCCGGACGGGCCGGCGGAGCTGGCCGAACTGCTGGGCGGCCGGCTGCCGGAGAACGTCCGGGCCGCCGGGTACGTGCCGTTCGACCGGCTGCTGCCGCACACCGACGTGCTGGTGAGCAACGGCGGCTACGGCGGGGTGCAGACCGCGCTGCGGTACGGGGTGCCGGTGGTGGTGGCCGGGGCGAGCGAGGACAAGCCGGAGGTCGCGGCCCGGGTGCAGTGGGCCGGCGTGGGGCTGGACCTGCGCACCGGCCGCCCGGCCCCGGAGGCGGTCGGCCGGGCGGTGGCGCAGGTGCTCGCCGAGGGCCGGTTCCGCGAACGGGCCCGCGCGCTGGGCGCGGAGTTCGCGGAGTACCGGCCGTTCGACACCATCGCCGAGCTGGTCGACTCGCTCTGAACCGGTCGGCTCGCTCTGAGCAGGTCGGCTCGGGCCGGGTCGGGCGGCTCGTGCCCGGCCGGCCGGGCCGGTCAGTCCCCGTCGGCGTCCGGCTCCGTGGTGGGCGTGGCGGCGGCCCCGCCCTTGCTGATGCCGAGCTTGGCCTCGGCCGTCGTCCAGTCGGTGGCGATCGCCTGCTGGGCGGCGGTCAGGGTGACCTGGCCCTTGCAGATCGCGGTGTGCAGGTGGGTCTCCACCGAGTCCTTGGGGTTGTTCGGGCCCTTGCCCGGGACGTGGCCGGGGGAGGGCGGCTGGACCCACAGGTTGCGCGGGTCGTTGGGGTCGCCGCCGAGCTGGAGGCTGATCAGGTGGTCGTACTCGGCGTCGCCCATCGGGCCGGTGTAGCCGTAGGACTTGGCGTTCTCGGCCTTCTCCTTGCCGGTGACGTTCACCGGCGGGCGGATGGTCGAGGTGTAGCCGCCCGGCTTGCAGATGGTGTCGTTGATGGTGCCCTGGTTGACCGCCGGGCTGATCGCGCCCGGGGTGCAGTTCGGGTCGGGCAGCGGCTGCTTGTCCGCCGTGTAGCGGTAGTGGCAGCTGCCCGCCGCGGGCTGCGGCTGGGCGTCGTAGGAGCTCTTCGGTCCGGGGCCGGTCACGATCGCGGCCGGGACGGGCTGGGCGGCGTCCCCGGCGGCCGCCGGGGCGGAGCCGTGGGCGCTGCTGCTGTGGGCGGAGGCCTTGCCGCCGGAGCCGTCCTTGGCGGTGTGGCCGCCGCCGGACGAGCAGCCTGCGGCGGCGGCGAGCAGGACGGCCGCGGCTATGGCGAGGGCGCCTCGGGCGGGTGCCGGCACGGAGTTCCTCCAGGTCGTTGCGGTGGCACGGGCGGCCGGCCGACGAAGGTGCCGGGGGCCGCGCCAGCGGACACTACCGTGTGGAGGGGGCCGAAGGGGTGACGCCACGTCCGGCGCGGGAGGACGGCGGCGGGCGCGCGGAATCGTTCTCGCACTCCTGACGCGTCGACGGGCCTGCCACCGCCCGGCCCCGGCCCGGCCCCGGCGAGGCCCCGGCGAGGCCACCCGGGGCCGGCGGGACCGTCAGACCGACCGCAGCGCCGTGATCCAGTCGCTGATCAGGTCCTCCAGCACGCCCAGCGGCAGGCTGCCGTGCCCGATCACCTCGTGGTGGAACTCCCGCACGTCGAAGAGCCCGCCGAGCTCGGCCCGGGCCCGCTCGCGGTGCCGGACGATCTCCCGACGCCCGATCAGGTACGCGGTGGCCTGGCCCGGCCAGGCGATGTAGCGGTCGATCTCGTTGCGGACGTTGGCCTCCGGGGTGGCCGTGTTGTCCCGCAGGTAGGCCATCGCCCGCTCCCGGGACCAGCCGTAGTGGTGCAGCCCGGTGTCCACCACCAGGCGCACCGCGCGCAGCGCGTCCATCGACAGCATGCCGAAGCGGGATAGCTCCGAGCCGTACAGGCCCATCTCGTCGGCCAGCCGCTCGGTGTACAGGCCCCAGCCCTCGACGTGCGCGGTCAGCTGGCCGTTCGGCCGCTGCCGGAACTCCGGCAGGTGGTGCAGGGTGCGGGCGAGCGCGAGCTGCAGGTGGTGGCCGGGCACGCTCTCGTGGAAGGCGATCGCCTCGTACTCGTAGCTGAACCGGCTCCCCGGGTTCAGCGTGTTGATCCAGTGGGTGCCGGGCAGTCCGCCCGGGCCCGGCGGCTGGTAGTAGGCCAGCGGCGCGGTCTCCGCCTCCAGCGGGTCGATCTCCCGGGTCACGCAGTCGGCGATCGGGTACGGGCGGAACCAGTCGGTGGAGGCGCGCCGGGCCCGGTCCAAGGCGCCGTCCACCAGGGCGACCATCTCGGCCGCGCTGGTGAAGCGCAGCGAGCGGTCCTCGCGCAGTGCGGTCAGCACCTCGTCGGTGCCGCTGATGCCGAGCACCCGGGCGCCCAGCTCGCCGAACTCCTCGCGCAGCGCCGCCACCGTCTCCAGGCCGATCCGGTGCACCTCCTCCGGGCCCAGCCCCGGCCGGGTGAAGCGGCCGACGGCGTCCGCGTAGCCCTCGTCGCCGCCGGGCACGTAGCAGACCCCGGCCTCGGCGTCCGGGCGGGCGGCCGGTGCCAGCCGCTGGGCCAGCCCGGCCCGGTAGCGGGCCACGGCCGGGCGCACGCCCTCGCGGACGATGGCCCGGGCCCGCTCGAACTCCCGGCGGCCCTGGAGCGGGCGCAGCAGCTGGTCGGCGGTCGGGTCGGCGGCCAGGTAGCCGTCCAGCTGGGTGATGGCGGCGTCCACGCCGCTGCGCAGCGGGTGGCGGCCCTCGGCGGCGGCGTCCAGGCTGCGGCGCAGGACGGCGTCGAAGTAGCCGGGCAGGCCGGCCAGCCGCTCCAGGTAGGCGTCGGTGCCCTCGTGGTCGACGGCGGTCATGGCGAGCGAGGTGAAGACCGTGTTGTGCGGGGCGACGATGGTCGCGGAGACGCTGACCTCGGCGAGTCCGTGGGTGATCCGGCCGTCGTTGTCGTCGATCAGCCGGGCGAGCACCCGGTGGGTGGTGCGGTCCTCGCCGGCCAGTCCGTCCAGCGGGACGGCGGCCAGCCGGGCGGCCAGGCCGCGGAGCACCTCGCGGTGGCGCAGGGCGGCCGCGCGGGACGGGTCGGGCACCTCGTGGGCGTAGCCCTCGGTGCCGGAGAGGGTGGCCTCGAAGGGGTCGTGGCCGTTCTCGGCGGCGAAGAACTCGTCCGCGAGGGCGGCCAGTTCGGTGTGGTGGGCGGGGACGGCTCGGTGGGACGTGTCGTTCGGCTGCTCGGTCATGGTCGCTCCCGGGTCCGGTGGGGGCAGTGCGACACGGGTTCCCTGAGGGCCCGATCGGGCCGATTATTCGGAGTCGGCCACGGCGCGGTCAATACGCACCGGGGGGAGAGCAGTTCGGGCCGCCGACGGCGAACGCGCCCACCGGGGACGGCGTCTTCGGCAGGCCCGCAGGTACCGGGCGGGCAGCGGGCACAGGGCGCCAGGTGCCGGACACCGGGCATGACGGTGCCGGCGTCCGTCCTCCCTGGACGAACGCCGGCACCGGTGGAGCGAGGGGGTCCGGTGGCCGGCCCCCGGAGGGGCTCAGCTGCCCTGGGCCTCCTTGGCGGCCTTCTCGGCGGCCTCCTTCTCGTGCTTCGCCTTGATCCGGGCGGTCTCCTTGCGGACGTCCACCTGGTTGGCGCGCTCGTGCTGGAGCCACAGCGGGTTCTCGGCCTTGAGGGCGTCGACCTCGGCGGTGGTCAGCGCCTCGGTCACGCCGCCGCGGGCCAGGCCCGCGATGGAGATGCCGAGCTTGCCGGCGATCACCGGGCGCGGGTGCGGGCCGTTCTTGCGCAGCTCCTGGAGCCACTGCGGCGGCTCGGCCTGCAGCGCGCTGAGCTCCTCGCGGGAGACCACGCCCTCCTGGAAGTCGGTCGGCGCGGCCGCGAGGTAGATCCCCAGCTTCTTGGCCGCCGTGGCCGGCTTCATGGTCTGGCTGGTCTTCTGCTTGAGCGATGTCATGGAACAAGGGTAAGGGAGTGCGCGGGCGCTTCCGGTCACGGTCGGTAGCCTTGCCCTGTGACAGACATGCAGGTGAACCAGCCCTTCCGGCTCGCGTACGTCCCGGGCGTGACCCCCGGCAAATGGGCCCGGGTGTGGATCGAACGGCTTCCGGACGTCCGGCTCGACCTCGTCGCGGTGCCCTCCACCGACGGTGAGCGGATCCTGCGCGAGGGCGCGGTGGACGCCGGACTGGTCCGGCTGCCGGTCGACAAGGACGTGCTGAGCGCGATCCCGCTGTACACGGAGACCACCGTGGTGGTCTTCCCCAAGGACCACTGGCTGGCCGCCGCGGAGGAGGTCGCCCTCGACGAGCTCGCCGACGAGGTGGTGTTCCACCCGCTGGACGACACCCTCGGCTTCACGGCCGGGACCCTGCCCGGGCGCCCGGCGATCGCCCGCCCGGACACCACGGCGGACGCGGTCGAGCTGGTGGCGGCCAACGTCGGCGTGCTGCTGGTGCCCCAGTCGCTGGCCCGGCTGCACCACCGGCGGGACCTCACCTACCGGACGGTGCCGGAGGCGCCGCAGTCGCAGGTCGCGCTGTCCTGGCCGCAGGAGCGGACCACGGACCTGGTGGAGGAGTTCATCGGGATCGTCCGGGGGCGCACCGTCAACAGCTCGCGCGGCCGCGGGGCCGGACAGCCGGCCGACGCCCCGGCGGAGAGCCGGCCGAAGAAGGCGGCGGCGCCGCGGAAGCCGCAGCAGCAGAAGGCCGGCGGCCAGAAGACGGGTGCGCAGAAGGCGGGCGGCCAGCGGACCGGCGCGCAGAAGGGCCGGGGCGGCCCGGCCGCGGCCCGGCGCGGTAAGCCGAAGCGGCGCTCCTGACCGCCGCGCGGGAGTAGCGTCGGCCCCGTTCCGGACGGCCGTTCCGGAGCGTCCTGGTGGGAGGAGCGGGGCCGTGTGGCATGACCTGGTGGTCGTCCAGATTCCGATCGTGGAGAAGGTCCTCCGGACGATCGCCGTCTACGTGCTGATCCTGGTGCTGTTCCGGCTGGCCGGGAAGCGCGGGCTGGCGGGGCTGAACACCTTCGACATGGTGGTCGTGTTCCTGCTCTCCAACGTGGTGCAGAACGCGATCATCGGCAACGACAACAGCCTGCTGGGCGGCGCGATCGGCGCCGTCACCCTGATCGCGGTGAACGCCGGGGTGACCCGCTGGCTGGCCCGCGATCCGCGGGCCGCGCGGCTCCTGGAGGGGGCGCCCACCACGGTGGTCCGCGACGGCGCGCTGGTGCCCGGCGCGCTGCGCGAGCTGGCGCTGCGACCGTCCGAGCTGGAGCACGCGATCCGGGTCCAGAACGGCGACGACGTGAGCGACGTGGCGCGGGCCCGGCTGGAGCCGGACGGGCAGCTGCTGGTCACCCTGCGGGAGGCCGAGCGGAGCGCGACCAAGGGCGACGTCGACGAGCTGCGGGAGCGGCTGGCGACGATCGAGCGGCTGCTGACCACGCTCGCCGAGGAGCGCCGCCCGCCGCGCTGACCGCCTGCCTGCTGCCTGCTGCCTGCCGCCTGCGGGCCGCAGGCTTCGGGCCGACGGACCCGGCCGCCCCCGGCCCCGCCCAGGGGTGGTCAGCCGCCGGTGCGGGCGGCGGCCGGGGCGGTGGCACGGCGTCGGCCGCGGGCGGTGGCGGCGGCCAGGGCGAAGCCGAGCGCGGCGGCGAGGAGGTGGCCGACGGTGGTGAACTCGGGCAGGGGGCCCGGCCACTCCTCGTCGCCGGTGAGCGGCCAGGCGAGCACGAAGGCGGCCCAGGGCAGTCGGGCCCAGCGGGGCAGGGCGAGGGTGGCGAAGGCGAGGGCGCCCTGGGCGCCGTAGCTGATGCCGTAGTCGGAGGCCGCCCGGACGCTCTCCGGGTACCAGCCCTGGTGCAGGGCGAAGAGGATCACCAGGGCGGTGACCAGGGTCGCCCCGACGTGCCCGGCGAGGAAGACGGCGGCGGCGCGGGGCGTGCCGAAGCGGCGTTCGGCCCAGGCCAGGCCGACGACGATGCCGAGGCCCAGGGTGATCAGGGTGCCGCCGAAGCCGGTGGAGGTGATGTCGGTGAGCGTGCCGTCGTACAGCAGGGCGCTGCCGGCCAGGGCGCGGACGGGGTGGTCGTGCAGGTTGTCCAGGTTGGTGCTGATGTAGGCCCGGAGGTCGTCGGCCTGCTCCTCGGTCAGCCCGTACTCGACCCAGGCGTGCCCGAGGAGCAGCAGCGCGACGTAGACGAAGGTCAGCGGTGAGCGCCGCGGGTACGTGCGGACGGCGCGCAGCAGCGTGCTGAGGAGCCCCAACGGGGGTCGAGCGTTCATGTTCTGATGGTGTCCCGGTCGAGCGGCTGGTCCCGGCCGGCCCGGATGCGGCCAGCCTCCTCGGGACAGTACCGAACCGCGCTGCCGGATGCTCGCGGGGCCCTCAGCGGATCCGGCGGGCGAGCGTGGCGGTGAACGGGCGGGGGGAGAGCGAGGCGCTGCGCTGGGGGCGGACGGGCCTGCCGGGGGTGGGGGTGACGGTCCAGTGGGCGGCGATGCCGGCCAGCGCGAGGGCGGCCTCGGTGCTGCCGAAGGCCTCGCCGATGCAGCGGCGGGCGCCGAGGCCGAAGGGGGTGTAGATGCCGGGGGCCGGGCGGGCGGTGGTGAGCCAGCGGTCGGGGTCGAAGCGGTCGGGGCAGGGGAAGAGGTCGGCCCGGCGGTGCAGCAGGTACGGGCTGTACAGGACGGTGGCGCCGGCCGGGAGGGGGTGGCCGCCGAGCTCGGTGGCGGTGGTGGTGGTGCGGCTGAGGATCCAGGCCGGCGGGTGGAGCCGCAGGGTCTCGCTGACGATCCGGGCGGTGAGCGGCAGGGCGGGCAGGTCCTGGTGGCGGGCGGGGCGGCCGTCGAGGACGGTGTCGAGCTCGGTGTGCAGGCGCTCGCGGACGGCGGGGTTGGCGGCGAGCAGGGTCCAGGCCCAGGAGAGGGTGGCGGCGGTGGTCTCCATGCCGGCTAGCAGGAAGGTGACCACCTGGTCGTGGACCTCGTCGTCGGACAGGCCCCGCCCGTCCTCGTCGCGGGCGCCGAGCAGCATCGAGAGCAGGTCGTGGTGGTCGGTGCCGGCGGCGCGGTAGTCGGCGATCAGGCGGTCGGTGATCTCCCGGAGGTCCCGCCGGGCGCGGGCGAAGCGGCGGTTGCCGGGGGTGGGGACGCGGTCGGCGCCGGGCAGCGGCAGCACCATCCGCCGGGCGACCCCGCGGGCGACCTGGTCCATGGCGGCGTGGACGGGCAGCGAGCCGGCCCGTTCGTGGGCGGCGAACAGGCAGCGGGCGGTGACGGCGGTGGAGAGGCGGTACATCGCGGCGGGCACGTCGACCACGTCGCCGTCGCGCCAGCCGCCGGTGGTGGCGGCGATCTCCTCGGCCATCAGGGCGGCGTAGCCGGGCAGCCGGTCGCGGTGGAACGCGGGCTGGAGCATCCGGCGCTGGCGCCGGTGGTCGGCGGCGGGGCAGGTGGCGAGGCCGTTGCCGAAGGCCTCGCGGGCCTTCTCGACGACGATGCCGCCCTTGTCGTAGGTGCGGTCCTCGGTGAGCAGGCGGCGCACCAGGTCGGGGTGGCAGACGACGTACGCGGTGAGCGGGCCGAGCCGGATCCGGACGAGGTCGCCGTGGGCGGCCAGGCCGGCCACGAAGTCGGGCGGGTTGCGGAGCAGGGCGGGGGCGTGGCCGAGCAGGGGGAGCGCGCCGGGGGCGGTGGCCGAGGTGTAGCGGGCGGTGGAGTGGTACTGGGTGGGCACGGGCGTCACCTAGGGGAGGGCGGGTCGGTCGGGCGTCGGTGATCTTTCCCGGCGGCCGCCGGTGAAACGGTCCGCGAACGGCGGGTGGGGTGAACGCGGGGGCGCAGGCCGAACGCCCGTGCGCCGGGGCGGCCTTGACACCCCGGCACCGAACCCGGACCGGAGCCCGGTGCGGAGCCTGGCACGGCCGGTCGGCGCTCGGGGCGGGGCGGGAGCGCCGGAGGCCCGGACGGCGGTTCCGGGGGCGGGCGCAGGGGGTTTCCGCGCGTGGTGCCGCGCGCCTACACTGCGAGCTCCGCACTATTACCGGCTGGTACTACCGGCTGGTACCGCCAGTCAGTTCGGTACTACCGGTAGGGAGTTGGGATGGCCGACGAGCGGGCCCACGCGTTCACCGACGACGCCCTCGGCGCACACGACGCCGTGGCACTGGCCGCCCTGGTCCGGGCCGGTGCGGCCCACCCCCGGGAGCTGGTCGCGGCCGCCGTCGCCCGCGCCGGGCGGATCGACGCCGCGCTGCTGCCCGTTGCCCACGCCGCCCACGACCGGCCCCGGATCAGCCGGGCGGGCATCGACGGCCCGCTCTGGGGCGTGCCGACCTACCTCAAGGACAACGTCGACCTGCGCGGCCTGCCGACCGGCATGGGCAGCGAGGCCTTCCGCGCCCGCCCGGCCCGCCGCAACGCGCCCTTCGCCGACCAGCTGCTGTCCACCGGCCTGGCCGTGCTCGGCAAGACCCGGCTGCCCGAGTTCGGCCTGAACGCCTCCACCGAGTTCGCCACCGCCCAGCCGGTGCGCAACCCCTGGAAGACCTCCCACTCGCCCGGCGCCTCCTCCGGCGGCGCGGCCGCGCTGGTCGCCGCCGGAGTGGTGCCGATCGCCCACGCCAACGACGGCGGCGGCTCGATCCGCATCCCGGCGGCCTGCTGCGGCCTGGTCGGCCTCAAGCCCACCCGCGGCCGGCTGGTCACCAACGCCCAGGGCGGCAAACTGCCGATCGACCTGGTCACCGACGGGGTGCTGACCCGTACGGTGCGCGACACCGCCGCCTTCTTCGCCGCCGCCGAACGCCACCACCGCAACCCCCGGCTGCCCCCGCTCGGCCTGGTCGAGGGCCCCGGCGGGCGCCGGCTGCGGATCGGGCTGGTGGTCGACTCGCCCACCGCCAAGACCGACGAGGCGACCCGCCGGGTGGTCGAGGAGACCGCCGCCCGACTGGAGGCGATGGGGCACCGGGTGGTGCCCACCACCCTGCCCTTCGGCGAGGAGTTCTCCCGCGACTTCCTGGCGTACTGGGGCTACATCGCCTGGGTGATCGCGCTCACCGGCCGGGTGCTGCTCGACCCGAGCTTCCGGGCCGGGAAGCTGGACGGGCTCACCACCGGGCTGCGCAACGGCTTCCGGGCGGAGTTCCGGCGCACCCCGGGCGTGCTGCGCCGACTGCGCCGGGCCGAGGCCGTGTACGCGGGGATCTTCCGCGAGCACGACGCGATCCTCTCCCCGGTGCTCGCCCACACCGCCCCGCCGATCGGCCACCTCAGCCCCAACGTGGCCTTCGACGAGCTGGTCGACCGGCTGCTGCGCTACGTCGCCTTCACCCCGGTCAACAACGTGACCGGCGGCCCGGGCATCGCGCTGCCCGCCGGGGCGGCGCCGGGCGGCCTGCCGATCGGGGTGCACCTGTCGGCCGCGCACGGGCAGGAGCGGCTGCTGCTGGAGCTGGCCTACGAGCTGGAGGCGGACCGGCCCTGGCGGCGGATCCAGGACTGACCGGCGCGGGCCCCGGCCCGCCGCGCCGCGGCGGGCCGGTCCGGAGGCCGCGACCGCCCGGGCCGCGTGCACCTCGTGGTGCAGCCGGGCCAGCGCGCAGTCCGGCGCCGGCGGGTCCGGGTCGCCCGGGGGCAGCGGCGCGCCGGTGCGCAGCGCCCCGGCGAGGTCGGTCAGCTCCCGGGCGACGGCGCCCACCTCGGCCGGGGTCGGCGCCGGGGCCCCGTGCTCGACCCGCACCCGGGTGGCGGTGGTGGTGTCCACGATCCGCTCCACCGCGATCACCAGCGGCCACCAGGCCTCCGCCCGGGCGCCGACCGGCGGCGGCTCGGTCAGCGCCCGCTGGAACTCGCTGCGCACCGCGGAGAGGTCCCGGTAGAGCCGGCGCCGGTAGCGGGCCCGGGCCGGCTCGTCGTGGCCCGGCGCGGTGGTGAAGGCCAGCGAGACGTACGAGGCGGTGTCCTGGACGGCGTCGGCCAGCCGGTCGCCGATCCGGGTGTGCCAGGACTCCGGCCAGAGCAGGTAGCCGGCCAGCAGGGCGATGCCGCAGCCGATCAGCGAGTCGTAGAGCCGGGGCAGCACCAGGTGGAAGCCCTGGTGGTTGAGCAGGTCGGAGAGCATCAGGATGACCGGGGTGATCGCGGCGGTCTGGAACGCGTACCCCTTCGCGGACAGCACCGGGATCAGCGTGGCGAGCGCCGCCATCACCGGGACGTCCCACCAGCCGTGCGGCACCTCGGCGAGCACCGGCACGGCGACCAGCAGCCCGGCGGCCGTCCCGAGCGCGCGCAGCACCGCGCGGGAGAACACCGAGCCGAAGTCCGGTTTCAGCACGAAGGTCACCGTCAGCGAGACCCAGTACGAACGTGGCACGGCGATCACCGACACCAGCACCTGGGCGAGCCCGATGCACAGGGCCAGCCGCAGCCCGTACCGCCAGGACGCGCCGGAGAGCAGCAGTGCCCGGGCCGTCCGGCGGGCCCGTACCCGCAGTCCGGCGGGCCGGCCGAGCCGGTCGTCGGCGGCGTACGGGTCGGGGTCGGCCTCGTGCACGACGGTGGCGGCGTGCCCGATGGCCTCGGCCAGTGCCCGGGTGGACGGGCCGCGCGGCTCGGGCAGTTCGGGCAGCCCGAGGACTCCGGGCGGCCCGGGCGGCGGGGACGGGCCGCCGGGGCCCCGCTCGACGGCGGCGGCCAGCGCGCGCACCGCCGCCGGGTAGGCGGGCGGCAGCGGACCCTCGGCGGGCGGGCGCAGCTGGGCCGCGGACGCGCCCTCGACCACCGGGATCAGCGCGTTGAGCTGGGCGAGCAGGCGCACCAGGGTGGGCGAGCGGCCGTGCCGGCGGGCGCGGCGGGCCAGCAGCAGGTCGTAGGAGTGGTCGAGCGCCCGGGTGAGCTCCCGGCGCCGGTCCTCGTAGCCGGGTGAGCCGGCCGCCTCCAGCAGTCCGGCGACCGCCCGGTAGGTGTCGGCCACCGTCGCGCGCTCGGGCGTGCCGCCGCGGAAGGGCCAGGCGAGCAGGGTCAGCGCGAGCACCAGCAGGCCGCCGAGTAGCAGCAGGGCGGGCGGCAGCCACCACGGGGAGGGCATCGGCAGGCCGGCCCCGACCACGGCGTTCAGCAGCAGGAGCAGGCCGGAGACGGAGGCGACCGCGCCGATCGAGGAGATCATGCCGGACACCAGCGCGACCACCGTCAGCACCACCACGGCCGTCCAGCCGGTGCCGAACACCTGGGTGCCGACCAGCACCCCGAGGGCGCCGAACAGCTGCGGCACGGCGATGTTGAACACCCGCATCCGGTAGGCGTCGGCGGTGTCCCCGATCACCCCGGACAGCGCGCCCATCGACACCAGCGCGCCGTAGCCGGTCCGGCCGGTGGCGGTGCCGACGGCGAGCGGGGCGGCGAGCGCCACCGAGGCGCGGGCCGCCGCGGCCCAGGGGACCGGCGCGGCCCGGGGCCGCAGGCTCGCGGTCAGCCAGCCGGGCGGGGCCGGCCGGGGCCGTGCCGGTCGGGGACGGGTCCGTCGGGGAGGTGCCGGCCGGGTGCGTGCCACAGACCCAACGTACGTGCGCAACGGATGTGGGGCGCGTGGGGTTCACCTCCGCGCGATTATGTCAATTCTCGAAACATACCCGGCCTTATGTCAGTCTCCGAAACATAAAGCGAACCTCCAGAACCGCCGTGAACTGCGCTGATTCCCAATCGGTAACCTGCGGGAAAGGGTTGACACCATTAGTTGGTCTAGTCCAACGTATGGGGAAGCGCGGTCCGGCGCAGGCTGATGTGGGGTGAGTGCCCTTGCCGGACGGGTGAGTTGGCCCCCCTGACGTGGCGTTGTGCGCCGCTCGGGGGCCGAGGCGAGAAGGAGCGCATGCGGACGGGGAACCGGTCCGCGCACCGAATTCCCCTTCCGGCCGACGACCGGCCACCGGCTCGCCGCGCCCGCACCGGGCGCCCGGGAACGCGCTGCATCGACCACGAACCACGGAGTGACCGCCCATGCCGAGCCCTGACGAACACCCCGAGGAATATCTGTACCGGGCCGCCTCCGCGCGCCCCTACTTCAGTGCCGACACCGAGAGCTACCTCGCCTCCGACGCCCTGCGCGAACTGCGCAAGAAGCACCCGCTGCGGGTGCTCTCCGAGGAGGACTTCGCGCACTGGCAGACCTACGGCCACGTCGTGGTCCGGCAGGCGATCCCGGCCGCGGCCGCGCAGCGACTGCTCGACTTCGCCTGGGAGTTCCAGGGCCTGTCGCCCGACCGCCCCGAGGACTGGTACCGCGAGCGCGACCACCGCGACGAACTCGACCGGCACCTGCACATCTACGGCTTCGTCGAGGCCTACCACCACCAACTCATCTGGGACAGCCGCCAGTCGCAGCGCGTCTACGACGCCTTCGTGGACGTCTGGGACTGCGAGGAGCTCTGGGTCACCCTCGACCGGCTCAACCTCAACCCGCCGAACGTCCGCAACCGCGACCGCGCCCTGATCGAACCCACCGACAAGGGCTTCGACATCGAACTGCACTGGGACGTCGACACCACCCGCGCCATGCTGCCCCAGCGCGTCCAGGGCATCATCGCGCTCAACGACACCGCCCCCGACCACGGCGGCTTCCAGTGCGACCCGGAACTGTTCCGCCGCCACAACGAGTGGCAGGCCGCCCAGCCCGCCGACCGCGACCCGATCCGCCCCGACATCGACCGTGCCGAGTTCCCGGTCGTCCGGCCCGAGTTGAAGGCCGGCGACCTGCTGATCTGGAACGGCCTGCTCGCCCACGGCGTCGCCCCCAACACCTCCGCGAACGGCGTGCGCTCGGTGCAGTACCTGTCCATGATGCCCGCCCTGGAGGAGGCCGAGCCGCTGCGCCGCTCCCGGGTCGAGTCCTGGCGCACCCTCGCCACCCCGGACTGGAACCGCACCCTGGTCGGGGACGCCGAGCGGCCCGAGGCCCTGCGCTACGGACCGGCCGAACTCACCGAACTGGGGGAGAAGTTGCTCGGCCTGCGGTCCTGGACCGGCCGGACCTTCGAGGACTCGGCCGCCGAGCAGCCCACGGGGGAGCGGGAATGCACGCCGTCTGCCTGACCCTGCCCACCAACCGCGCCTGCGCGGACACCATCACCACCGTCGGCGCCGAAGCCGCCCACGCCGCCCGGACCTTCGGCGTCCGGGTGCACCTCCTGGTGCTCGACTCCGCCGACCCGGCGGACCGCGCCCGGCACGCCGCCGCCGTCGCCGCACTGCCGCCCACCGAAGGCGTGGTCACCCACCACCTCGACGAGGACGCCCAACGCGCCTTCCTGCGCGAGGTGATCGAGCGCACCGCCCACCCCGACCCGGACCGGCTGCTCGACCTGATGCTGCCCGACGCCGTCTCCTACGGCGCCTGCACCAACCGGGCCTTCCTGCTGGCCGCCGCCCTCGGCTGCGCCTCCGTGCACCGCCGCGACTCCGACAGCCGCTACCAGTGGCACGACGGCGCCCCCGTCTTCCCGATCGACCACGAACTCGCCACCATCGGCCTCAAGGCCGCCGACGCGGCCGCCGCCGTCACCGAGCACACCCTCGACCCGGCCGACGCCGACAAGCCCGTCGCCCTGGTCGGCGCCTCCTTCATCGGCGAACTCTCCGTCGACCTCGGCGAGATCCGCGCCCTCGACCCGGACGTCTACCACGACCTGGTCGCGCTCTGGGCGCCCACCGGAGCCACCGAGCAGGAGCGGCGCGAACTCGTCGCCGACTCCTTCACCGGCGCCGGAACCGACCCGTTCACCGTCGACCGCGCCGTGCTCGGCCGGCCCGACATCTGGCGGATCGACATGTGCAACATCGCCCTCGACCACGAGGTCTACGAACGCGTCCCGCTGCCGCCCGCCACCGACACCATCGGCAGCGACTACTTCCTGCACCACCTGGTGCACGACGCCACCCTGCCCGGGGTGACCCACAACCGGCACATCGTCAACTACTACACCCCGGAACGACGCACCGACTCCGGCTTCACCGCCTACCAGGAGCGCTACGCCAAGTTCCTGCTCTCCATGCTCTACCTCCACCCCGTCTACTCCGAGATGGAACGGGCCGGCGACGCCCTGCTGGACGAGCACCACCACGTCCGCCCCGGGGTGATCGCCGACTCCGCCCGCCGCAGCGCCACGACCGACCGCGCCGAGAACCACCGGCGGCTCGCCGAGCTCGACCGCTGCTACCGGCAACTCGGCGGAAAGTACGCCGAGTTCGCCGACCACCTGGCGCCCCGACGGGCGCAACTGCTCGACCGGGCGCAGGCCGACATCGAGGACTTCGCCCTGCTGATCGACGCGTGGGGCCCGCTCGTGCGAGCGAGCCGGACCGCCCCCGCCGACCGGCTGCAGGGTCAGGGCCTGTCCGGCGGATCCGGCCGGGCCCGCGACGCCTGAGCACGCACCTCGCTGCGTTGTCGTCAGTCGCCGATGCTCCGCATGGACTCCATCCTCCGCCTAGCGATGCACGCACTCAGACGCCGCGGTCTGGTCCGACCAGATCCGCCGGACAGGCCCAGCCGCACCGGGAGTTCACACGTGATATCTCAGACCACCGAACCGCGCCCTGCCACCGAGCCGCACCGTTCCGCCGAACCGCATCGCTCCACCGAACCGCACCGCTCCGCCGAGCCCCGGCGCTCGGCCGAGCCGCGCCACATCCCCGAGCAGCGTCACGCCGCCGGGGCGCAGCACGCCGCCGAACCGCGCGAGCGGGCCGACCGGGGGAGGGCCAACCATCGCGCCCCGACCGCCTCCGCCGCCGTGCACGCCGACCGGGCGCCCCGGCCCGACCAGCACGACCACACCGCCCTCCGGGCCGCGCTCGCCGCCGCCACCGAGGACACCGTCATCTACGACCTCGACGGCATCGGCCGCCAGTACGCCGCCCTGGGTACCGAACTGCCCGGCGTCGCCGTCCGGTTCGCGATGAAGGCCTGCCCCGTCGACGAGGTGCTCGGCCACCTCGCCCGGCTCGGCTCCGGCTTCGACGCCGCCAGTCCGCAGGAGATCGCCCAGGCGCTGCGCACCGGGGTGGCCCCCGGGCTGATCCACTACGGCAACACCATCAAGTCCGACCGCAACATCGCCGAGGCCTACCGGCTGGGCGTGCGCGAGTTCGCCACCGACAGCCTGGAGGACGTCGCCGCGATCGCCGAACACGCCCCCGGGTCACGGGTGTTCTGCCGGATCGCGACCACCGGCGAGGGCGCCCTGTGGGGCCTCAGCCACAAGTTCGGCTGCTCGCCCGAGGACGCCCTGCGGGTGCTCGGCGCCGCCCGTACGGCCGGGCTGGTGCCCTCCGGGCTGTCCGTGCACGTCGGCTCCCAGCAGATGACCGCCGAGGCCTGGACCGCGGCGATCGACTCGCTGGCCGCCGTCCTGGAGGCGCTCAACTGGCGCGGCATCACCCCGGACCGGATCAACCTCGGCGGCGGACTGCCCGCCCTCGGCGTCCTCGACCGGGGCGGCCGCCCGCTCGAACCGCCGCTGGACAAGATGTTCACGGTGATCCGCGAGGGCATGGACCGGCTGCGCGCCGTCAACGCCGCCCCGCTGGACTTCGTCCTGGAACCCGGCCGCCACCTGGTCGCCGACCACGGCGCGATCCGCGCCCACGTCGCCCGGCTCTCCTCCCGCCACCGGCTCGACGGCACCCGCGAGGACTGGCTCTACCTGAGCTGCGGGAAGTTCAACGGCCTGTACGAGATGGACCAGTTGCAGTACCGGCTGGAGTTCCCCACCCACCCCGGCGGGCAGTTCGTCAACGCCGTGGTGGCCGGCCCGACCTGCGACAGCGACGACGCGTACGCCCAGGAGGACGGCGCGGTGCGCGTCCCGCACGCGCTCGTCTCCGGCGATCCGGTCTGGATCCACTCCTGCGGCGCCTACGCCACCGCCTACGCCACCCGCGGCTTCAACGGCTTCCCGCCGCTGCCGTACACCTGCGTCGGCGGCGACCACCCCGAGGAGGGGCGCGGATGAGCGACACCCGGATCCGGCTGCTCCGCGAGGAGGACTGGCCGGACGTGATCGCCGCCGAGGAGCGCGCCTACGCCGCCAGCGGCCTCTCCGAGGGCGGTGCGGCGCTGCGCTCCCGGCACCGCGCCTCGCCGTCGACCTGCTTCGTGCTGGAGGACGCGGACGGCTTCGCCGGCTACCTGCTCGCCCTGCCGTACCCGCTGTTCCGCTGCCCGGACCTCAGCCTGGCGTCCGCGGGCGCCGTGGTGCGGACCACGGAGAGCAACCTGCACGCCCACGACCTGGTGATCGCCGAGCGGGCGCGCGGCCGGGGCCTGGCCCCGCGGCTGCTGCGGCACCTGGAGGAGTGCGGCCGGGCGGCCGGCCACCGCACCCTCTCGCTGGTCGCCGTGCGCGGCTCCGAGGTGCTGTGGACCGGCCTGGGCTACCGCGCCCGGCCGGAGATCGGGCTGCCCGCGAGCTACGGCGCCGCGGCCGTCTACATGGCCAAGCCGCTGGACCGCGCCCCGAACCCCGCGGACCCGACCCCCGGATCCGCACCCAGAGCCGAAGTGGGCTGATGCACATGACCTCCCCCGCGCGCGACGAGTTCCGCCGCTCCCAACTGGCCATCGGCGCACTGTTCTTCGCGCTCGGCTTCCAGTACGCGACCTGGGTGTCCCGGGTGCCCGCGCTCAAGGCGCGGCTCGACCTGGGCGAGGCCCAGATCGGCCTGCTGCTGATGACCTGCGGGATCGGCGCGGCGGTGTCGTTCCCGCTGGTGGCGGTGCTGATGCGGCGGTTCGGCTCCCGGCTGCTCTCGGTGCTGTCGGCGCTCGCCCTGGGCGTGGTCCTGCTCGCCCTGTCGGTGGTGCCGAACTACCCGGTCACCCTGCTGGTGCTGTTCTTCGACGGCGTCGCCGTCGGCTGCCTGAACGTGGCGATGAACGCCCAGGGCGCCGCCCTGGAGGCCCGCTTCGAGCGCACCACGATGTCCAGGCTGCACGCCACGTTCAGCGCCGGCTCGCTGCTGGCCGCCCTGCTGGCCTCCGGCGTCAACGCCTTCACCGGCAGCCTCGCCGTCCACTTCGGGCTGGCCGCCGCCCTGCTGGCGGTGCTGGCGCTGGCCGCCCGGCCGGGCCTGCTGGCCGAACGTCCGGACGGGGCCGGGAACCCGGACGGGGCCGGGAACCCGGACGGGGCCGCCGCCCCCGCGGAGCAGGCCGGGAGGAAGACCCGTCGCGGCTTCGCCCTGCCGGCCGCGGCCACCCTCTGGATGGGCCTGGCGATGGTCTTCGGCACCGTCACCGAGGGCGCGATGAACGACTGGTCGGCGCTCTACCTCAAGGACGTGGTGGACGCCGGCGCCGGACTCGCCCCGCTGGGCATCGCCGTCGTCTCGGTGATGATGGTCTGCGCCCGGATCTTCGCCGACGGCTGGCGCACCCGCTTCGGCGACGGCCGGATCGTCCGCACCGGCAGCCTGCTGGCCGGCCTCGGCCTCGCCCTCGCCCTGCTGGCCGGCGGCGTGGTGCCGACCCTGCTCGGCTTCGCCTGCGTGGGCCTCGGCGTCGCCGCCGTCACCCCCTGCGTCTACGTCGCCGCCGCCCGCCAGGGCTCCGACGCGCTCTCCCTGGTGGCGGCGATGGGCACCACCGGCCTGCTGGCCGGCCCCGCCGTGATCGGCTTCATCGCCGGGGGCACCAGCCTGGTCTGGGGCATGGCCGCCGTCGCCGCCTCCGCCGCGGTGGTCTCGCTCTGCGCCACCCGGATCACCTGGCCGCAGCCCGCCGCGCCCGCGCCGGAACCCCGGCTCGCCGCCGAGGCCGGCTGACCGACCGGCGGTCCACCCCCCCAGCCCTCGCCCGGCACGCCCGTACCCCCCGTTGCGGCGTGCCGGGCGAGCCCTTTCCCGCCGCGGGCCGACCGGACGCCGACCCATGACGCGCGGGGTCGGGGTCAAGTCCCGGCAAGGGAAGGGTGTCTGACGTGGTGTGGGGAGGGCGGTCTTCTAGAGTCGCCTGCGGTACGACCGTACGACGGTGTGACCGAGAGCCGTACGAGCCGCGAGTGAAGGAAGAGCAGCATGACCGAGCAGGCGCCCGAGCCCTACCAGCCCGTCGACGAGGACTGGCGGACCGCCGTGGCGATCGTCGCCCACCCCGACGACATGGAGTACGGCGGCGCGTCGGCCGTCGCCCGCTGGACCGCCCAGGGCAAGCAGGTGGTCTACGTGATGGTCACCAGCGGCGAGGCCGGGATCGACTCGATGGACCCGGAGCGGTGCGGCCCGCTGCGCGAGGCCGAGCAGCGCGCCTCCGCGCGGGTGGTCGGGGTGGAGACCGTCGAGTTCCTCGGGCACCCGGACGGGGTGGTCGAGTACGGGCTGCCGCTGCGCCGCGACATCGCCCGGGTGGTCCGCCGGCACCGGCCGGACATCGTGATCACCAGCAACTTCCGGGAGACCTACGGCGGCACGTTCCTCAACCAGGCCGACCACATCGCGGTCGGCCGGGCCACCCTGGACGGCGTGCGCGACGCCGGCAACCGCTGGGTGTTCCGCGAACTGCTGGACGAGGGCCACCAGCCCTGGAACGGCGTCCGGCAGATCTGGGCGGCCGCCTCGCCCGAGGCCCGGCACGCGGTGGACACCACCGACACCTTCGACCTGGGCGTCGCCTCGCTGGAGGAGCACAAGGCGTACCTGGCCGGGCTGGGCGGGGCGATGGCGGACGCCCGGGAGTTCCTGGAGGGCTTCGGCCGGGGCGCGGGCACCCGGCTGGGGACGCGCTTCGCGGTGCCGTTCGAGGTGTTCCCGCTGGGCTAACCGCCCTCGAGCCGGTCGGAGTCCTCGGGCCGGTCGGGGTCCTCGGGCCGGTCGGGGTCCTCGGGCCGGTCGGGGTCCTCGGGCCGGTCGGACGGCCTGCCGGCGTCGGCGTCCTCGCGGCGCCGGCGCCGGTAGCGCAGCACCTGCCGCAGCAGGAACGCCGCGACCAGGACGCCGAGTCCGATCGCAAACCAGAGCTGGTAGCGGAGCGCCGTCCGGTAGACCGCACCGATGTTGGCCCCGGCGACGTACCCGAAGGTGCCCCAGACGGCCGTCCACAGCACCGCGCCCAGCAGATTGAAGACGGCGAAGCGGCGCCAGGGCATCTCGGTGGTCCCGGCGATGATGCCGTTGTACTGGCGCAGCCCGTCCACGAAGCGGGCGACCGTGACGACCTTGCCGCCCTGCCGGGCGAAGAAGCCGTCGGCGCGTTCCATCCGGGCCGGGGTGAGCAGCACGTAGCGGCCCCAGCGGTGGACGAAGGCGCGCCCGCCGGTGTGGCCGATCAGGTAGCCGAGCATGTTGCCGAGGGTGGCGGCGGCCGCCCCGATCAGCAGGACGGCGGCGAGGTCCAGGTGCCCGGTGCCCGCGTACACCGCGGCGAGCACCAGAACGGTCTGCCCGGGCACCGGGACGCCGCAGTTGTCCAGCAGCACGAGCAGCGCCACCGCCAGGTACCCGTAGTGGTCCAGCAGTGGCGCGAGCCCGGCGAGCGCTCCGGGCAGCGGGGTCGTGGGGGAGTGGGTCAGTGTTCCGCCAGGCGCGGTTCGACCAGGCAGTCCGGTCCCGGGTAGACCAGGCCCTGGTGGCCGTCCTCGAAGCGGACCACGTACGGCGGCTCCCCGTCGGCGCCGCGCACCTCGACGATCTCGCCCTTCCGGTCCGTCATGCCGATCGACCGGCTGAACATGTGGATGTGGTCACCAACCGTTGCGTGCATGACTGCTCCTCGGGTCGTGCGGCCGTTGCGCTATCCACTGTGCTGCGCCGGGGACGGCCTCGCAACGGCTCGGGCGGCCGGGGCGGAGGCGGGCCGGAGGGACGGGGGTCAGTGGGCGGGCAGTTGTTGCGCGAGGTAGCCGCGCACCAGCCGCTTGCACTCGGCGATCAGCGTCGGATCCCCGTGCGGGTCCCCCCGGAAGGCCAGCTTGAGCACCGCGTCGGCCGCCTCCAGGGCGACCCGCAGGGCGAGCGTGGTGGCCGCCGGGTCGCCGGCCTCGAACAGTTCGCCGCCGAGCGCCTGGAGCCGCAGGGCGACGGCGGTGTTGTTGTCCATGCCGGAGTCCAGCAGGTGCTTGTCGTTCCGCACCCCGGAGGGCACGGCCGTACCGGCGAGCCCGAAGTCGACCTGGCCGAAGCCGGGCACCGCGCGCTTCATCGCGACGAACTCCTCCACCGCGAGGTCGGTGAACCCGGCCGGGCCGACCGGGGCGGAGCCGGCCAGCCGGTCGTCCAGGCGCTGGAGGTAGTGGTCGAGGTTGCGGGTGGCGAGGGCGGCCAGCAGGTCCTCCTTGCCGGCGAAGAACTGGTACAGGGTGCCGATCGGTACCTGGGCGCGCTGGGCGACCTCCTTGGTGGTCAGGGCGGTCGCGCCGACCTCGTCCAGCAGCCGGGCGCAGGCGTCCAGGATGCGGCCGTACCGCTCCTGGCTGCGCTGCTGGACCGGCCGCCGCCTGGCCGGTCCGGGGCTGTGCTGGAGACTCCGGGCGTCAACGCTCATGCCGCCAACTCTGCCGCATCCGCTGTTCCGACGGCGAATCATCGGGGCGGGGGAGTGCCGGAGTTTCCGTTGGGGTGCGAATCGACTGGTGGCCGGAGCTGAACGGCACGGTGGCGGGAAGGTAACCACGGGTTGGCTTTGGTCTTGTCGTGGACGCGAAGGCCGGTTCATACTCCTGGGGCGGATCACCTTGCGTGATCGACGCTTGGCTCTTCGTGGCGACCGTGGGCCCGTTCGGTGGACCCGGTCGCGATTGCGAAACGCGCATCCAGCTGTCTGTGGCGACGACGGGCGACACCGCCGCCACCCGAAGTCAGGACGGACCCGTGTGCCTCCATGCCCGAACCACGTCCCGCCGTACCCCGGCCCGTTGCGCCCCGCCCGGCCGTGCCGAGTCCCGCCGTGCCGAGTCCTGCTGTGCGTCCCGTCGAACGGAAGGAGGGGGTCGGTACGGTGACAGTCTTCTCCACCGGGCGTGAGGCCCTCGACGCCGAGCACCGCCGTCAGTTCCTGGAGTCCGGGTACCTGGTCCTGCCCGGGCTGCTCCCGGAAGCGCTGCGCGAACGCCTCGCCCCCGAGGTGGACCGCTGGGTGGACGAGGGCCTGCGGGCCCGCTCGATCGCCGCCTGCACCGACCCGCGCCGCAACGGGCCGCCCCCGGTGCTGGAGCTGGAGCTCCCCGCGCACGGCGAACTGCTCACCCACCCGCCGCTGCTGCGGGCGCTGACCGGACTGATCGGCCGGTCCTTCGTCTTCCACCACCTGCACAGCGACCGCCAGGCCCCCGACCTCCCCGGCAAGCCGTGGCACCACGACTGCGAGCCCAACGACGGCTCCGACCCGTCGCTGCTGATGGTCCACGCGCTGCACTACCTCACCGGGCTGGACGAGCGGGTCGGCAGTCTGGCCGTGCTGCCCGGCTCGCACCGCCGCACCGCGGACAAGGGCGCCTACGCCCACCACGGCACCGGCGAGCTGCCCGGCGAGGTGGTCCTCGACCGGCTGCCGCCCGGCACCACCGTGCTGCTCAACTCGGCCCTCTTCCACACCCGCAGACCGGCGCCCGGCGGCGGACCGGGCCGGCCGCGCTACTTCATCGACGCCTCCTACTGCCAGGTCGGAGCGCGCTGGCGCCCGGTGAAGCCGCACTGGCGGCAGATGCTCGCCCGGGCCCGCGAACTCGACCTGGCCGACGGCCAGTGGCCCGACCTGTTCGCGGAACACCACTTCACCGAGTACACCGGAACCGTCTGAACCTCCTGAGGAGCACCGCCGTGGAGATCGTCAGCGCCGTCGCCTACTCCGAGGTCCACCGGGCCTACCTGCGGGACCATCCGGTGGAACGCGCCCACGAGGGCAACACCAACCTGTACGGCGAGGAGAACCTGGAACGCGCCGACGAGGAGGTCCCCGGCGGCTGGTGGCGGGTCCGGCTGACCCGGGCCGACGTGCTCGGCGTGGTCCTGCCCTGGCACCTCAGCGAGGGCGGCGAGCGCGAACTCGTCCCGCGCACCGGGCTGACCGTCGCCCGCGCGGTCGAACGCGTCCGCTCCGGCGGCGCCGACTGGGCGGCGGCCAACCCGGTCTGCTCGGGGAAGCTCCGGCTGCTCGGCCGGGCACCGTTCACCGCGCTCTACCTCGCCACCGCGCCGGTCGACCACCCCGACTACGAGCGGCTGGCGGTCCGGCGCGGGCTGATCCACGTCGACGGCCTGCACCGCATGCTGGCCTGGGAACTGGCCGGACGCCTGCGCGACGGCACCGTGCTGGACGGGTACCTGGCGGGGGACCCGGCCGGCCTCGACCCGCCCGGGCCGGGCCGTACGGTCCGTTCGCACCGCGCGGCCGGTGCGGCCAGTACGGCCCGTACGGCCGACCCGGCCGGTCCGGTGCGTGCGGCCGACCCGGCGCGTACGGCCCGTACAGCCCGCGTGGTCCGGACGGGGGACGAGCCGGCGTGACCTCCGCGACCCAGCACCTCCGGGCCACCGCGCCCGACACCGGCTCGCTCACCGCCCTGCTGTCCGAGCGCGCCCGCACCCACCCCGACCGGCCCGCCGTCAGCGACGGCCGCCGCACCGTCGACCACCGCACCCTGGACGCCGCCGCCGCGCGGATCGCCGCCCGGCTGGCCGCCGGCGGCACCGGGCGCGGCGACCGGGTCGCCCTGCTCGGCCCCCGGGACGCCCGGATGCTGGTGCTGCTGCACGGGGTGCTGCGCTCCGGCGCGGCCGCCGTGCTGACCGACCCGGACTGGACGGCCGCCGACCTGGCCCGGAGGCTGGCCGCCGTCGGGGTGGGGCGGGTGCTCGCGACCGAGGGCGGGGCCGCCGGCCCGGGCGTCGAGGTCGTCGACGTGCTGGCGGGCGGGCCGGAGGACGGGCCGGCGGGCGGGCCCGCCGAGGAGGGCGGCGGGCCCGGCGGGGAGGACCCGGCGTACCTGTCCTTCACCTCCGGATCCGGCGGCGAGCCCAAGGCCGTGACCGTCACCCACGCCAACGCCGTCCACTACGCCCACGCCCTGGCCGACCGGCTCGGGCTCACCGAGGCCGACGCCCCCCGGCTCGCCCACGTCACCACCCTCGCCGCCGACCTCGGCCACACCGCCTGGCTGCTCGCCCTGGCCACCGGCGGCTCGGTGCACGTGGTCCCCGACCGGGAGGTGCGCGACCCCACGGCGTTCTGGACCACGCTGCGCCGCGCCGGGGTCGACACCCTGAAGACCACCCCCTCCCACCTGGCCGCGCTGCTGGAGGGCCGCCCGGCGGGCACCCCGCCGCTGCGCACCCTGCTGCTCGGCGGCGAGGCGCTGCCCCGCCCGCTCGCGGCCGCCCTGCTCGACGACGGCGTCACCGAACGGCTGGTCAACCACTACGGACCGACCGAGACGACCGTCGGCGCGACCTGCTTCCTGGCCACCAGCGCCCGCCAACTCCCGGACGGGGAAGCGACCGTGCCGATCGGCAGCGGCATCGGCGAGGTGCTGCTCACCGTGGTGGACGGCGCCGGGCGGCCGGTGGCCGACGGCACGGTGGGGGAACTGCTGATCGGCGGGCGGGGCGTCAGCGCCGGGTACTTCGGGCGGCCCGAGGAGACCGCCCGGGGCTTCCTCCGGCGGGACGGCCGACGGACCTACCGGACCGGCGACCTGTGCCGCCGACGGGTCGACGGCGACCTGGTGTTCCTCGGCCGGGTGGACCGGCAGGTCAAGGTCCGCGGGTACCGGGTCGACCTCGCCGAGGTCGAGCGGGCGATGGACGGGTACCCGGGCGTGGCGGGCTCGGCGGCGCTGCTGCGGGATACCTCCCCCGGGAGCCAACTGATCGGCGTGGTAAGGCTGCTGGATCCCGCCGTCGACCTGTCGGGACTGGTCGACCGGCTGCGCGACCGGCTGCCCGGCTACTCCGTGCCGCAGCCGCTCCTGGTGCTGCCCGACTTCCCGTTCGGGCCGAACGGCAAGCTGGACCGGGCCCGGTTGGCCGAGCTGGTGGACCGACTGGTCGAGGCCCGCGCCGAGCCGACCGGTACGGAGGGCCCGGCGGGTTCGGACGGTACGGCGGCTGCGACGGCTGCGACGGTTGTGACGGATGCGGCCGGGGACAGGGACGGCCCGGCCGGGGAGATCGCCCGGTTCTGGGCCGGCGCGCTCGGCCTGCCCCGGATCGGACCGCGGACGGACGTGATCGACCTCGGCGGGGACTCCATCCTCGCCATGCGCACCATCGCCCTGCTGCGCCGCTCCGGGCTGCGGGTCACCCACGAGGACTTCTACCGGTACCCGACGGCGGCCGGGCTGGCGTCGGCGGCCGTGCCCGTGGGCGTCCCCGCACCGGCGCCGCAGCACCCGGGCAGCGGTCAACTCGCGCCCGCCCAGCGCTGGTTGTACCGGCAGCGGGCGGTCGACGACCTGCGGCACTGGAACCAGTCGGTACTGCTGCGCTGCCGCGCCGACGTCGACCCGGCCGCGCTCTCGGCGGCACTCGCGGCCGTCCTGGAAGGCCACCCGGCGCTGCGCCGACCCGTCGGCCCGGACGGCCCCGGCGAACCGCTCGCCGTCGCGGACCTCGACCCGCTCTCCCACTCCCGCATCCCGGGCGCCGCGCGGGCGATCGCCGACACCGTCGCCGGGGTCTGCACCGAACTCCACCGCAGCCTGGACCCCTTGGCCGGCCGGCTGCTGCGCGCCCACCTGTTCACCGGCCCGCCCGGCACCGACCAGCGGCTCGCGCTGATCGCCCACCACCTGGTGGTCGACGGGCTGTCCTGGCGGATCCTGCTGGACGACCTCGCCCGGGCCTACCGGGCGGTGCTGGACGGTGAGCCGGTCGGACTGCCGCCGACGGCCGACTTCTACCGGTGGGCGGCCGCAGCCGCGCCCGCCGCGCCCGCTGCCCCCGCCCCCGCCGCCGCCCCCGGTCCGCCCGGGCGACCGGCCGCGCTCAGCTGGGCGTTGGACGCCGACGCCACCGCCCGGCTGGTCGCCCGGCACGGCGGTGGCGCCGGGCTGGAGGCCGTCCTGCTGGACGCCTTCGCCGAGGCCGTCGTGCGGGCCGAAGCCGCCCTCGGCACGGACGGCCGCGGGCCCCGGCTCGCCGTGGAGGTCGAGACCCACGGCCGGGACGCGGTCGGCGACCCGGGCGAATTCCTGGACACCGTCGGCTGGTTCACCGCCGTCAAGCACGTCGAGCTGGACCCTGCGAGCGGCGCCGGACCGGCGGAGACGGCCCGCCGGCTGAGCGAGGCGCCCGTCCGGCCGATGGACGCCCCCGGTGCGCGGCCGGACCTCGGGTTCAACTTCCTCGGCACCTTCCGGCTGCCCGAGGAACCCGCGCTGGACTGGACCGTCGCCGACGAACAGGCCGGTACGGCCCGCTGCACCGGCGGCGACCCGCTGTACCGGCTGCGGCTCACCGCCCGGGTGGTGGAGCGGCGCCTGGTCGCCGACCTGGTGTACGGATGGCCGGCGGTGGGGCACCCGGCCGCCCGGCGGGTCCTCGACCGCTTCGCCGCGGTGCTCGGCGGGCCGACCGCCGACGAGCCCGTCCGCTCGCCGCTGTCCACCTCCGGGCAGCTGCTGCACAGCGGGGTGGCACCCACCGCCCGGGCCGTCGTCCGGGAACCCGCCCGGGTGCTGCTCACCGGCGCCACCGGCTACCTCGGGCGGCACCTGCTGGAGGCCTTCGGGCGGCGCGGCGCCGTGGTCACCTGCCTGGTGCGGGCCGCTGACGACGCCGCGGCGGTCCGGCGGCTGTCCGGTGGGCTGGCCGGCGGGCGGGCCGGTGGGACGGCCGCCCACGTCGTCGCCGGGGACCTCGAACGGGACGGTCTGGGCCTGTCCCCGGCCGGGCTGGAACGGGCCCGGGAGGCCCGGATCGTGGTGCACGCGGCGGCGGACGTCCGGCTGGTCGCGGCGCCCGAGGAACTGGAGCGGGCCAACCACGCGGCGGTGCGCCGACTGCTCGGCTGGGTCGGCGAGCACACCCCGCGGGCCCGGCTCCACCACGTCTCCACGCTGACCGTGTCCGGCGGCGTGGACGGCCCCCCGCGCCGGTTCGGCGAGGCGGACCTGTGGATCGGTCAGCGGTTCCGCACCCCGTACGAGCGCAGCAAGTACCGGGCCGAGCAGGCCGTCCGGGCCTGGGCGGCCGGCGGGCACCCCGCCTACCTGTACCGCAGCGGCCACATCGCCGCGCACAGCCTGACCGGCGCCTTCCAGGCCAACTCCGGCGACAACCGGGTCTACCAGCTGGTGCGCGGCTACCTGCTGGCCGGCGCCGCCCCCCGCCGCCCGGACACGGCCTTCGCGTTCTCGTACGTGGACACGGTGGCCGCCGGGATCGCCGCGATCGCCCTCGACCCGTACGCGGCGCCCGGCGCGTACCACGTCGAGAACCCGCACCGGACGCCGCACGACGAACTGGTGGGCTGGCTCGCCGCGCACGGCCGGCCCGTCCGGCTCACCGACGAGGCGGGCTTCGCGGCCGCCATCGCCCGGGCCGAGCGGCGGCACCCGACGGCCGCCCGGCTGGCCGCCGCCTGGGCCCAGCAGGAGGAGCGCAACGTCCGGGTGGACTGCGGGTACACCACCGCCGTGCTGGACCGGCTGGGCGTCCGCTTCGCCGCGCCGACGGCGCAGTGGTGGGAGGCCGCGCAGACCTGGGCCGCCGAGGCCGGCCACCTGCCGCCACCCCGCTGAACCGTTTCGCCTCGCCGTCCGGACCGACCTGTTCTGCCCCTACAGACCCTTCGCCCCGCCGATCCGACCCGCCCCGAGAGAAGGCAGACTCCGTTGTCCCAGCTCTCCCCCGTGCTCAAGCAGGCCACCCCCGTCGTCGCCGTACGCGGCGAGGGCCTCCACCTCTACGACGCCGCCGGCCGCCGCTACCTCGACTTCACCTCCGGCGTCGGCGTGACCAGCACCGGCCACTGCCACCCGAGGGTGGTCGAGGCCGTCCGCGAACAGGCCGGCCGGCTGCTGCACGGCCAGTACACCACCGTGCTGCACGACCAACTGCTCACCCTCACCGACCGGTTGGGCGACGTCCTGCCGCCCGGCCTGGACTCGCTCTGCTTCGCCACCGCCGGGACGGAGGCGGTGGAGACGGCGCTGCGGCTGGTCCGGCACGCCACCGGGCGGCAGAACGTGATCGTCTTCGAGGGCTCCTTCCACGGCCGCACCATGGGCGCCGCCTCGCTCACCACCGCCGGGACCCGCTTCCGGGCGGGCATCGGCCCGCTGCCGCCCGGGGTCGCGGTGGCGCCCTTCCCGGCCGCCTTCCGGCTCGGACTGTCCGAGGAGGAGGCGGTGGCGCACGCCCTGCGCGGGCTGGACGAGGTGCTGGCCACCGTCTCCGCCCCCGCCGAGACCGCCGCCCTGTTCGTCGAACCGGTGCTCGGCGAGGGCGGTTACGTCCCCGCCCCGGCCGGGTTTCTGGCCGGGCTGCGCGAGCGCGCCGACCGGCACGGCCTGCTGCTGGTGCTGGACGAGGTGCAGACCGGCTTCGGCCGCACCGGCCGGTTCTGGGCCCACCAGCACGAGGCGGCCCACCCGTACGGGGAGGGCTTCCGGCCCGACGTGCTGATCACCGCCAAGGGCCTGGCCAGCGGCTTCCCGCTGTCCGCCGTCGCCGCGCCGACCGATCTGATGCGGCGCGCCTGGCCCGGCTCCCAGGGCGGCACCTACGGCGGGAACCCGGTGGCCTGCGCCGCCGCCCTGGCCACCCTGGACGTGCTGCGCGAGGAACGGCTGGTGGAGAACGCGGCCGAGCAGGGCGAACGGCTGCTGGACGGCCTGCGGACGGTCGCCGCCGGGGTGCCCGGCATCGGCGACGTCCGGGGCCTCGGGCTGATGGCGGCCAGTGAGTTCTGCCGCCCGGACGGCTCGCCGGACCCGGAGACGGCCCGGCGGGTCCAGCAGGCGGCGGCCGAGCTCGGACTGCTCCTGCTGCTCTGCGGGATCCACCTCAACGTGGTCCGGATGATCCCCGCGCTGGTCGTCACGGCCGCGCAGGTCGACGAGGCACTGGCGCTCTGGTCCAAGGCCGTCGCGGCCGGGACGGGGCAGGAGGAGGCGCTGTGAACGAGCACACCGTGACCGAGATCGGCTGGAGCAGCCTGGAGTTGGAGGCCCGGCGGCAGATGTGGTCGCTGCCGCTGAGCGACGGTGAGCGGAACCTGCTGTGGGCCGACGCCCGGGCCCGGCGCTGGGGCTCGGCCGGGCCGGTGCGCGAGCGGCTGCGGTCCTTCGTCCGGGAGGCCGTCGACTCGGTCGGGATCACCCACGTCGCCAACCTGGTCGACCCGGAGCAGCCGGAGCGCGAGATCACCGAGGTGCTCTCCTTCCTGCTGCGGGACCACGGCCGGATCGTCCCGCAGAACGGCCGCGGCGACCTCACCTCGGTGCTGCGCGACCACGACGGGGACGGCAACACCGAACTCGGATTCCACTGCGACACCTGCGACCTGCTCGTCCTGCTCTGCCTCCAACCCGCCTACCATGGCGGGGGGCTGACCAAGCTGGCGAGCGCCCGGCACGTCCACGACCTGATCGGCCGGGAACGGCCGGACGCCCTGGCCACGCTCTGCGAGGACTGGACCTTCGACCGGACCGGCCGGGCGGGCCCGCAGCGGGTCGTCACCCCGATCCTGTACCCGAGGAAGGACGGCACGACCGGCTGCTACTACCAGACCCGTACCGTCCGCTCCTCACCCGACCGCGGCGGACCGGAGCTGACGGACCGTCAGTGGGACGCGCTCGGCGTGCTGGACGAGGTGCTGTACCGCCCGGAGATCGCCTTCGGCCTGCCGATGGCCGCCGGCGACCTGCTGATCATCCGCAACAGCCGTGTCCTGCACGGACGTTCGGCGTACGTCGACGAACCCGGCCGGTACGCCCGGCGGATGCTGCGGATCTGGCTCAACGAGGGGGAGACATGGGCGCCGTGAACCGACCGGACGGAAAGGTCGCCGTGGTCACCGGCGGCGGCAGCGGGCTCGGCCGGGCCTCCGCGCTGGCCCTGGCCGGCGCCGGCTGGACGCTGGTGCTCGCGGGCCGCCGCAAGGACGCGCTGGAGGAGACCGCCGCGCTCGCCGTCGACACCGGGGCCGTCGACCCGGAACGGGTGCTGGCCGTGCCCACCGACATCCGCAACCCCGAGGAGGTCTCCCGGCTGTTCGACGCCGTCCGCGACCGCTACGGCCGGCTCGACCTGCTCTTCAACAACGCGGGCGCCGCCGCCCCGCGCCGGCCCATCACCGAGACGACCTTCCAGGACTGGAACCGCGTCCTGGACACCATCGTCACCGGCAGCTTCCTGTGCGCCCGGGAGGCCTTCCGGCTGATGAGCACCCAGCAGCCGCAGGGCGGCCGGATCATCAACAACGGCGCGCCCTCCGCGCACGTGCCGCGCCCCCACTCCCACGCCTACACGGCCGCCAAGCACGCCGTCCTCGGCCTCACCAAGGTGCTCGCCCTGGACGGCCGGCCCTACGGCATCACCTGCGGGCAGATCGACGTCGGCAACGTCAGCCCGCCGGACGGCGCCCCGCAGCCCGCCGCCACCCAGGCCGACGGGACCTCGGCGGTGGAGGCGACCATCCCGGTCGACCGCTTCACCGACGCCCTGCTGCTGATGGCCGCGCAGCCGCCGGACACCACCATCCAGTCCCTGGTGGTGCTGCCGGCCACCATGCCGTTCGTCGGAAGGGGTTGACCCGTGCTGGTCAGCGCACGCTCCTTCGCCGAGTACCGGGCGATGTTCGCGCTCACCGACCGCGACCTCGACCCCGGCCGGCGCATCCTGGACTGCCCGGCCGGGGCGGCGAGCTTCGTCGCCGAGGCCGGGCGGCGCGGGATCGACGCGGTCGCCGTCGACCGCGAGTACGCCGTCCACCGGGAGGAGTTGGGCCTGCTGGTCGAGCGGGAGACCGGCTTCAAACGGGAGCTGCTGGCGCGCGAGACGGCGGGCTTCACCCCGTCCTGGTACACCGACACGGACGACCTGATCCGGCAGTGGACCGCCAACTCCCGGCTGTTCCGGGCCGACATCACCGCCCGCCCGGAGCGCTACGTCGCCGGGGCGCTGCCCGAACTCCCCTTCCCGGACGCCTCCTTCGACCTGGTGCTCAGCTCGCACCTGGTCTTCTCCTACGGCAACCGGCTGGGCGAGGAGTTCCACCGGGCCGCACTGCTGGACCTCGCCCGGGTGGCCCGGCGCGAGGTCCGGCTGTTCCCGCTGACGGTGTACGACACCGGCGAGCGGTACCGGGGGCTGGAACGGCTGCGGGAGGAACTGGCCGGAGCCGGGATCGGCAGCCGGGTGGAGCGGGTGTCGTACGAGTTCCAGCCGGGGGACGGCGAGATGCTGGTGCTCTCCTGCGCCGGGTACCGCGCGCCCACCGGGGCGCGGCCCCGGGCCGTCGCCGACGACCCGGTGCGGTGGCGGCACCGGGAGGGGGCGCGGCCGCAGGCGTAGGACACCCGAGGACCACTCGGGCAGGGCTCGGGCAGGGCTCGGGCACGGCGCGGACATGACTCGGACACGGCTCGGACATGGCTCGGACGCGAGGAGGAGGACGGCATGCGGCAGGACGACGGTGACAGGCCCGGTGCGGAGCAGACGGAGGGAGGGGCGCCGGAGGCGGGTGGCGCCGCCGGTGACGGGGCGGAGGACGGCTTCCGGCGCTCCGCCGCCCACCTCATCGACGAGGCCCTCGGCTTCCTCTTCCCGGCCGCCCTCCGCGCCGCCGCCGACATCGGGGTCGCCGACCACCTCGCGGACGGCCCCCGCGCCCCCGCCGAACTCGCCGCCGCGACCGGCACCGACGCCGACGGCCTCCACCGCGTCCTGCGGCTGCTCGCCACCCGGGGCGTGGTGCGGGAGGACGACCGGGGCCGCTTCGCCCTGACCGAGACCGGGCAGGCCCTGCGCGGCGACGTCCCGTACTCCGCGCGGACGGCCGTCCTGATGCTGACCGACCGCACCATGTGGCGCCCGGCCGGTGAACTGACGCGCTGTCTCACCGACGGCACCTCGGCCTTCGAGGCGCTGTTCGGCATGCCCTTCTTCGACCACTTCGCCCAGGACGAGCGGACGGCCGCCGTCTTCCACGTGGGCATGGCGGCGATGTCCGACCCGGAGAACGCGCTGATCGCGGCCGCCTACGACTTCCCGAAGGCCGGCACCGTGGTGGACGTGGCCGGCGGCCACGGCGGCCTGCTGCTGGAGGTGCTGCGCCGCAACCCGGGCCTGGACGGGGTGCTCTTCGACCGCGCCCACGTCCTCGCCGGGCACCGGCTCGGCCCGGCCGCGGAGGTCGCGGGCCGCTGGACGACGGTTGAGGGCGACTTCTTCGAGGCCGTGCCGCCCGGCGACGTCCACGTGCTCAAGCGGATCACCCACGACTGGGACGACGACCGCTGTGTGACCCTCCTCGGGCACTGCCGCCGCGCCCTGCGCCCGGACGGCCGGGTCCTGGTCGTGGACGCCGTCGTCCCCCCGGGGAACGCCCCGCACCAGTCGAAGGCCCTGGACCTGATGATGATGGCGTCCCTCGCGGGCCGCGAGCGCACCGAGGAGGACTTCGCGGAGCTCTTCCGGCGGGCCGGCCTGCGGCTCTCCCGGGTCCTGCCCACGCCGACGGTCCTGTCGGTGGTCGAGGCGGTCGCGGCCTGACCGGTTCGCTCGGAGCGGAACGGTCGCGGGAACGGGGCCGCAACGGGCCGCGTTCGTGGACGGTATGAACACCCATCAGCACCACGACCACGAGCAGCACCACCAGCAGCACCAGCACGAGCAGCACGCCGGTCACGGTGACCACCACGCCGGTCACGGTGACCACCACGGCGGCCGCGGCGGCCACCACGCCGGGCACGGCGCCCCGCAGGGGCTGGCGGCCTCCGACCAGGGCTACACCCTGATACCGGAGACCGTCGGCCCCGAGGGCGAGTTCACCTTCCGGATCACCGGGCCGGACGGCGCGCCCGTCACCGCGTACGAGCCCCAGCACGAGGCCCTGCTGCACCTGATCGTGGTCCGCCGCGACCTCTCCGGCTACCGGCACGTCCACCCCACGCTGGACGCGGACGGCACCTGGCGGGTGGCCAACCCCTTCGACGGGCCCGCCGCCTACCACGCCTACGCCGACTTCAAGGCCGTCGGCGCCGCCCCGCTCACCCTCGGCGTGGACCTCACCCTCCCCGGCGGGAGCGCCGCGCACCCGCTGCCGGAGGCCTCGGCCACCGCCACGGTCGACGGCTACACCGTCACCCTGGCCGGGCAGTTGACGGCCGGCGCGGCCGCGCCGCTCACCTTCACCGTGACCCGCGACGGCGCCCCCGTCGCCGACCTCCAGCCCTACCTGGCCGCGTACGGCCACCTGGTCTCCCTGCGCGCCGCCGACCTCGCCTACCTGCACGTCCACCCGAACGGCGAGCCCGGCGACGGGGTCACCGCACCCGGCCCGGAGATCACCTTCCACGCGGTCGCGCCGACGGCCGGCCCGTACCGGCTCTACCTCGACTTCAAGCACGGGGACGCCGTCCGCACCGCCGAGTTCACGGCCGTGGCCGGGGCCTGACGACGCCCCGGCGGGCCGCGCCCGTCCGCACCTCGGGACGGTGCGGCCGGGCCGCCCGCCGCTCTGCCAGCATGGCGCGATGGACAACACGCGCCGGCTGGTCAGTTCGGGTTCGCCCCTGGAACCGCGCATCGGGTTCTCCCGGGCGGTCCGCAAGGGGCCGTTCGTCGCGGTGGCGGGCACCGCGCCGATCGGCGCGGACGGCAGGACGGTCGGGCCCGGTGACGTGCACGCCCAGACGGTCCGGTGCCTGGACATCGTCGAGGCCGCGCTGGCGGAGGCGGGCGCCTCGCTGGCGGACGTGGTGCGGACCAGGATCATGCTCACCGACGTGACGGTCTGGGAGGAGGCCGCCCGGGCGCACGGGGAACGCTTCGGGGCGGTCCGCCCGGTCACCACCCTCGTCGAGGTCTCCCGCTTCATCGACCCGGACTGGCTGGTCGAGGTGGAGGTCGACGCCGTCCTCGGCTGACCGGACCCGGCCGCCGCTCCCGGATATCCGCGCGACGCCCTCCGGGCCGCTCCACTACGGTGCGGTCATGCTGAACTTCGTACTGGTCGCCGGTGCCCGGCTCGGCGCCTGGGCCTGGGTCGACGTGACCCCGGCGCTGCGCGCGGCCGGGCACGCCGTCCACCCGCTGACGCTGTCCGGACTGGCCGAGAAGCGGGACGTCCCGGCCGGGCAGCGGACCCACGTCGAGGACGTCGTGGCCGAGGTCGAACGCCACGACCTGCGCCGGGTCGTGCTGGTCGGCCACAGCTACGCGGGCGTCCCGGTCGGCCAGGCCGCCCAGCGGATCGGCGACCGGCTGGCCCGGCTGGTCCTCGTCGACGCGGCCGTCCCCGTCGACGGCCGCTCCTTCGCCGACGGCTGGCCGGACGGCGGCACCTCGCTCCGGGCCGCCCTCGCCGCCAACGGCGGCTCCTGGCCCTGCGCCCGGCCCGAGCACTTCGCCGGCCACGGCCTCACCGCGGAGCAGACCGCCTGCATCGTCGCCGGCGCGACCCCGCACCCGGGCGCCACCCTCACCGAGCCCGCCACCCTGACCGGCCCCCTCACCACCCTGCCCACGACCTACGTCAAGTGCCTCCTCGCGGGCGAGGAACCCGACGAGGACGTGGCCGACCTGCTCACCGCCGAGCCCTGGCAGCTGGCCGAACTGGCCACCGGCCACTGGCCGATGTTCTCCCGCCCGGCCGACCTCGCCCACCTGCTCCTCACCGCCGCGGCACCCGCGGCGCAATGACGGCCCCGGCGGGGCCCGGCGATTGTCGGACCCGGCTGGTATCCCTGGCTCCATGACAGTGGACCAGCCCGCGCCGAGCGGCCGGGACCTCGACGCCCTGCGGTCCGCCCTGGCCGGGGCCCGCGCCGAACCGCCGCTGGGCAGAGCCGGGTTGGCAGCCTGGGAGGCCCGGCACGGCATCGTGCTGCCCGAGCCGTACCGCACGTTCGTCGCCGACATCGCCAACGGACTCACCGCCGGGGCCACCGAGCACGCCGGGGCCGACCGGCCGTCGACGGAGTACGGCCTGCTGCCGCTGGGCCGGCTCCCGGACGGCTGGCGCACCTGGAACTCGGTCAACTGGCTCTGCCCGGTGCCGTTCGACGGTTCGGCCCCGCGCGATCCGGCGGCGCCGTTCCCGCTCACCGAGGAATGGCAGTGGGAGTACGACTACGACCCGGACGAGGACCTCGCCCGGATGACCGTGCTCCACCGGCACGGTTCCGTCGTCCTCGGTACCGAGAGCCCCGGCTCCTTCTGGGTCCTGGTGACCGCCGGCCCGAGGCGCGGCACCGTCTGGCTCCTCGCCGACGGCGGCGCCTTCCCCCGCCCCGACCCGGACGAGGCCCCCGCCGGCCCGCCCGGCTTCGCCGGGTGGCTCGCCGAGTGGAGCGCCTGCCGAGGCCGCTGGGAGGCCCGTTGACCCGCCGCCGATCCCCTGGACCTCCGCCTTCCACGAGGTGGCCGCGAAGCTGCTCCGGCCGTTCCGGCCGTTCCCCGCACCGGGGACTCGTACGCCTCCGCACGGGTGTGCTCCCGCACGGGGGCGCTGCCCGACGGCACCGGTAGGGCCGGTAGGGGCCGAGGTGCGTCGGCGGCGGCCGGTACACGGCTGATACACGACTGCGCGCCGGTGGAAGCCCCGCTCCGACCGGGCGGAAGCGCTGGTCGCGGAGGCTGTGGGCACACCCGGTGGCCGTCGGCGGCACCGGGCCCGTGTCCCTCTGCTCCGGGAGGCAGCCGTCGTGTCCGTCGTTACGAAAGTCCTCACCAACCGTGAAGGCCGAGACCGTCGTCCCGGCTCCGGCCGGGGCCGGGTGCCCCGCCGCGGGGTGCTGTGGGCGCTGGCCGGGGTGCTGGTCGCCGGTGCCGGCGGGGGTGCGCTGGCCGCCCTGCCGGACGGCGGCCCGGGCGCGGGCCCCGGTGCGGGCGGGGACGCCCGGGCGGACGGGGCGCTGGTGCTCCCGGCGCCCGAGGCCGTCGCCGACCTCGACCTCCCATGGCCGACGGACGGGCAGGCGGCCGTCGCCGTGGCGAAGGCCGGCGTCCTCGGGGTCAAGGGACCGCAGCAGCAGCCGGTGCCGATCGCGAGCGTCACCAAGGTGATGACGGCGTACGTCGTCCTGCGGGACCACCCGCTCAAGGACGGCGAGGACGGGCCGACGATCACGGTCGACGCGCAGGCCGCGGCCGAGTCGGTCTCGGCGAGCGAGTCCACGGCTCCCGTCACCGAGGGGCAGCGGCTCACCCAGCGCAAGCTGCTGGAGGTGATGCTGCTCCCGTCCGCCAACAACGTGGCCCGGCTGCTGGCCCGTTGGGACGCGGGCAGCCAGGAGGCGTTCGTGAAACGGATGAACGCGGAGGCGGCCCGGCTGGGGATGACCGGCACGACCTACACCGGGGCCAGCGGCTTCGAGGCCACGACCGTGTCCACCGCCGCCGACCAGCTCAAGCTGGCCCGCGAGGCGATGAAGGAGCCGGCGCTGCGGGCCACCGTGGCGCTGCGCAGCACCACGCTCCCGGGGCGGGCCGAACCGCTGCGGAACACCAACACGCTGCTCGACCGTCCCGGGGTGGTCGGCTTGAAGACCGGGTCGAGCACACCGGCGGGCGGCAACCTGATGTGGGCCCTGGAGGTCCCGGACGGCAAGGGCGGCCCGGGTCGCCGGCTCGTCTACGGCGTGGTGCTCGGGCAGCGCGCGGGCACCACGCCCACCGAGGGCCTGCGGGCGGCGCTGGAGAACAGCGGCCGGCTCGTCGACGCCCTGCGGCAGAAGCTGCCGGGCGCCCTTGCGGCGCTCGACGGCGGCCAGCGGGAGTGGGCGTGAGCGCGGGCAGCGGGGCGGCTCCGGTGGTGGTGGCGGCCTCCGGGCCCGGCCACCGCGGTCCGGCCCGTCGTCCGGGCCGTCGTCCGGCGCGGCAGGGGCGGCCGCGCGGGCGGCTGATCGTGGTGGCGGCCCTGTTCTGCGCCGCCCTGATGGCCCTGAACGCCCAACTGCCCAACGGCGTCGGCCATCTCGGCAGCCTCTGGCAGACGGTGCTGCCCTGGTCGGGCGTGGCCGTCGCGCTGCTGCTGCTCCTGGCGGCGGTCCGGCGGTCCGTCCTGGCGGCGGCCGCCGTCCTCGTCCCCGCCCTCGTCTGGACCGTGCTCTTCGCTCCCGCCCTCGTCGACAAGCGCGCCGGCGGCGGGGACCTCACGGTGGTCAGCCACAACGTCAACGAGGAGAACCCCGACCCGCGCCGGACGGCCCGCGCGCTGGCCGCCTCGGGCGCCGACGTGCTGGCGGTGGAGGAGCTGGCGAGCCGGGCGCAGGAGACCTACCGGCACGAACTGGCCGCCGCCTACCCCTACGCCGAGGTGCGGGGCGGCGTCGGGCTGTGGAGCAGGTACCCGCTGGAGGCGGTGGAGCCGGTGGAGATCATGCCCTGGACCAGGGCCCTGCGCGCCACCGTCCGGACCCCGAAGGGCCCGGTGGCCGTCTACGCGGCGCACCTCGCCTCGGTCCGGGTGCACCCGGCCGCCGGCTTCACCACGGCCCGCCGCAACGAGGCGGCCGCCAAGCTGGCCGAGGCCGTACGGGCCGAACGGCTCCCGCGGGTCGTCGTCCTGGGGGACTTCAACGGCTCGGTCGACGACTCCGCGCTGGACGCGCTCACCGGGCCGCTGCGGTCGGCGCAGCAGGAGGCGGGTGACGGCTTCGGCTTCACCTGGCCGGCGTCGTTCCCGGTGGTCCGGATCGACCAGATCCTGGTGAAGGGCATCACCCCGCGCTCGGCGTGGACCCTGCCCGACACCGGCAGCGACCACCGGCCGGTCGCCGCGACCCTGCGGCTGTGACCGGCCGCCGCCCGACCCCCGGCAAGCCGTCCGGCCGCCGCCCCGGTGGCGCCCCGGGCATCCTCGGTGCCCCGCCCCGTGCGGCTACGATCGGTCACCAGTGAGCTCGAACGAGCGCGAATCCCCAGGCCACGACACGGGAGAACTCTTGTCCGGAACCCGCGTACCCGACCCGGTCAGCGTGCTGGTCGTCGAAGACGACGCGGTCATCCGCCGCTCGGTCCAGCTGGCCCTGGAGCGCTACGGGTACCGGGTCGAGGTCACCGGGGACGGGCTCGACGGCCTGGAGGCCTTCCGGGCCGGGGCGCACGACGTGCTGATCCTGGACGTGATGCTGCCCGGCCTCGACGGCATCGGCCTGTGCCGGCGGATCCGCGAGGAGGGCCTCACCCCGATCCTGATGATGTCCGCCCGCGGCGACGCCCTCGACGTCGTGGCCGGACTGGAGGCCGGCGCCGACGACTACGTGGTCAAGCCCGTGGACATCCCCGTCCTGGTCGCCCGCATCCGCTCCCTGCTGCGCCGCGCCACCTTCCACCGGGAGCCGGCCGGGGAGCGCGCCCAGGAGCCCGCGCCGGAGCGCCCGCAGGACACCCGGCCCGGGCCGGACCTCCTCGTCCTCGGCGACCTGACCATCGACCTGCGCGGCCTGGACGTCCGGCTGGACGGTCGGGCCGTCCCCCTCACGCCCACCGAACTGCGCCTGCTGCTGGCCTTCGCCGAGAACCCCGGTACGGTCCTGGACCGCCGCCGACTGCTGCGCGACGTCTGGGACTACGGCTGGGAGGGCGACACCCGGGTCGTCGACCTCTGCGTGGTGCGGCTGCGCAAGAAGATCGGCGCCGACCGCATCGAGACCGTCCGGGGCTTCGGCTACAAGCTCGTCCGGAGCTGACCGGATGACCGGGCGAACCCGCGACCCGCGCCGCCGTGAGCCGCGAACCCCCGACCCGCGCCGCCGCCGAGACCTGTGGCGCCTCAACCCGCGCTCCCTGCGCTGGAAGATCGCCGCCCTGGTCGCACTCGCCTGCTGCACGGTCGCCGCGACGATCGGCCTGCTCGTCCACCGGGCGACCGCGGAGCGCGGCGACCGGACCGGACGCGACCGCGCGATCGCCCAACTGAGCGCCGCCGAGAAGGAGTTCACCCGCACCGGCCGCCGCCCCGACCCCGCCGACCTCCAGCCCCCGGCCGACCTGCCCGGGCCGCTGGCGCACGCCGTCGCGAACCTGCGGACACCGGGGGAGTACGCGCTCTGGTACGACGTCAAAGCGCCCAACTGGTACTGGATGTGGGCGGCCGTACCCGTCGGCGACAACCAGGTCCTCACCGTCCGCAGCGACATGAGCGCCGAGGTGCGCAACCTCCAGCTGCTGGACCGGAACATGGTCAAGGCCGCCCTCGTCGCCCTGGCCGTGATCGTGCCCGTCACCGCGCTCGCGGCCGAGCAGATGAACCGGCGGCTGCGCCACGGCTCCCGGACGGCCCGCCGGATCGCCGACGGCGAGCTCGACGCCCGGATCGGCCGCCGGGGCCGCGCCCGTGACGAGATCACCGAGATGTCGGCGGCCGTGGACGAGATGGCCGGGACCCTGCAAGGGCGGCTGGCCGCGGAGAAGCGCTTCACCGCCGACGTCGCCCACGAACTGCGCACCCCGCTGATGGGCCTGGTCACGGCGGCCGGACTGCTGCCCGAGGACGACGAGGCGGCGGACCTGGTCCGGACCCAGGTCCGCACCCTGCGCGGCCTGGTCGAGGACCTGCTGGAGGTCTCCCGGCTCGACGCCGGGGCCGAGCGGGCCAGGCTCGACGAGGTCCCCCTCGGCGACCTCGTCGCGCACGCGATCGGGCAGGCGGGCGGCGACACCCGGTTCCGGCCGGCGGCCCCCGCCGTCGTCCGGACCGACCCGCGCCGGGTGGAGCGCATCGTCACCAACCTGGTGGCCAACGCCCACCGGCACGGCGCCGCCCCGGTCGAGGTCGCCGTCACGGGCAGCCGCGTCACGGTGCGCGACCACGGCCCCGGCTTCCCGGCCGACCTCCTCGCCCACGGGCCGCAGCGCTTCCGCACCGGCGCCGCCGAACGCGGCCAGGGCCACGGCCTCGGCCTCACCATCGCCGTCGGCCAGGCCGCCGTCCTCGGCGCCCGCCTGACCTTCACCAACCCCCCGGACGGCGGAGCCCTCGCCACCCTCGACCTCGCCACCCTCGACCTCGGCCACCCGGAGGGTCCGGACGCCCCGGAGGAGCGGGAACGCCCGGACGGCGTCTGAGGAGGTCAGGCCGGCTGCCAGGCCGCGTCGCCGAGGTGCGACAGCTCGTACGAGAAGATCGCCGCCTGGGTGCGGTGGTCGAGTTGCAGCTTCGTGAGCAGCCGGGACATGTACGTCCGGACCGAGGAGCCGGTGATCCGGAGGCGGTCGGAGATCTCGGCGTCGGTCAGTCCTCGGCCGAGCAGGCGCAGCACGTCCTTCTCCCGGGCGGTCAGTGCGCCGAGGAGCGGGATCCGGGACCAGTAGAGCGGCGGCTGGCGGTCACCGGCGCCGCCGGCCACGTCCCGCAGGGTCGACGGGGAGACGGCCGCGCCGCCGGAGGCGACGAGCCGGATCGCGTTGCGCAGCTGGCCGGGAGGCGTCGACTTGAGCAGCCAGCCGCGGATGCCGGCGGTCAGCACCCCACGGGCCGGTCGGCCGTCGGAGGCGGGCGTCAGCACGATGACCGGCGGTGGCTTGAGCGAGCCCTGCACCAGCCGGGCGGTGTGGTCGAGGGCCGAACCGGGCGACTCCACCCCGATCAGGACGACGTCGGGTCGGAAGTGGTGCACGCACGCGATGAGGTCGACGTCCGGCTTCCCCTCGAACACGACCACGAGGTCGCCGCGCTCGCCGAGCGCCTGGCGCAGGCCCGTTCGGAAGTCCGCCCGGTCGTCGACCAGGGCGACGCGGATCGGGCGCCGGCCGGGGGTCTCCCGGGCGACCGGGGGCCTGCGCCCGGCGAGTGCGGGCGGGGTGCCAGCCGGGCGGCGGGTCGTGCTGCGGTCGGTGGTCATGGGGCGACTGTCACTCCTTCGGACAGGGCGCGGCGCGGGCGGTCAGCCGCGTGCGTCGGGCCGGGAGGGGGCGGGGAGGTACTCCGGGATCCCCCGGCGCAGGTGGCGGTGGTCGGTGAAGAGGCGCCGGATCTCACGGTCCCCGTCGCGCAGGGCCCGGGCGGCGCGCTCGTTCCGGTACCAGGCCTTCCGGGTCCGTTCCCAGCGGACGCCGTCGTGGAGGACGCGGTCGCCGGGCGCGAAGGCGGCGGGTACGGCGGGGTAGGGGACCGGCGGCAGGTCGTCCGGATCGTGGCGTCGGTACGCGAGGACCGGGACACGGTGGCTGCCGCTGAGGCGGTGGGTCCGGGGGAACTGCCAGAAGGCGTCCGGCAGTTCGACGGCGTCGCCGCGGGTGGGGCCGGTGACGGTGCGGACGGTCTGCCGGACGTGGCTGCTGCCGATCCGGAAGACCTCCGTCACGACGGCCTCGCTGCCGGAGGCGGTGTGGACCGTCACGTCACCCTGGGACAGCCTGCGCGCGGGGAGGTTCATCACGCCGGACGGGCCCACCGGGAGGTCCGGGTGGCGTGCGGCGGGTGTCAGCCGCCAGCCGGCCAGGTATCCGGCGAGCGCCCGGGCGGCCGCCGCCAGGGTGGAGGGCAGCGGGACGACGTCCCGGAGGACGGTCCCGGTGGTTCCGGTGGTCCCGAGGTGGTGATCGGCGCGGGGCCGGGTCGGGCCGTCCGGGCCCTCACCGGGCGGCCGCGGACCCCGCCCGCTCCTGGGCCCTCCTCACAGCCCGGACCAGGGGCGGTGCGGGGCCCGTAACGCGACCGAAGCGATCACCGTCGCCGGTTGCAACACCCGGTTCCTACGGTGACTTCCGGCCGGAGTACGGTATCCGGCTGCTGGTTGCCGGCGGATGCGACCGGCGGTGCCACGGCACTCGTACGGGTGAGGGGGGCAACGATGGCGGGGACGGACAGGAGCCGGGTGCGGACGGTCTGCTCGTACTGCGGGGTCGGCTGCGGGATCGTGCTGGACCTGGAGCAGGACGCGGGCGGCCGCCGGACCGTTGCGAAGGTGTCCGGCGACAAGGCGCACCCCGCCAACGGCGGCCGACTGTGCACCAAGGGAGCGACGCACGCCGACCTGCTCGCCGCGCCCGGGCGACTGGAGACGGCCCTGATGCGCACCGCCCGCGGCCGGCCGCGGGAGCCCGTCGACGTGGAAGCGGCGGTGGCGGCGGTGGCCGACGGGCTGCGGGCGGTCCTGGACGAGCACGGCCCCGACGCGCTGTCCTTCTACGTCTCCGGGCAGATGAGCCTGGAGGCCCAGTACCTGGCGAACAAGCTGGCCAAGGGGTTCGTCCGGACCACCGGGATCGAGTCCAACTCCCGCCTGTGCATGGCCAGTGCGGGCAGCGGCTACAAGCTCTCGCTCGGCGCGGACGCCCCGCCCGGCTCGTACGCCGACTTCGACAGCGCGAACGCGTTCCTCGTCATCGGCGCCAACATGGCGGACTGCCACCCGATCCTCTTCCTGCGGATGGCGGACCGGATCAGGTCCGCCGGTGCGAAGCTCATCGTCGTCGACCCGCGCCGCAACGCCACCGCCGACCGGGCCGACCTGTTCCTGCAGATCAGGCCCGGCACCGACCTCGCCCTGCTGAACGGCCTGTTGCACCTGCTGGTCGAGAACGGGCACACCGACGAGGAGTTCATCGCCGAGCACACCGACGGCTGGGACGGCATGCCGGGTTTCCTGGCCGACTACCCGCCGGCCACCGTCGCCGGGATCACCGGCATCCCGGAGGAGGACATCCGCACCGCCGCCCGGTGGATCGGCGAGGCCGGCGACTGGATGAGCTGCTGGACCATGGGCCTCAACCAGTCCACCCACGGCACCTGGAACACCAACGCCCTGGTCAACCTGCACCTGGCCACCGGCGCGATCTGCCGGCCGGGAGCCGGCCCGCTCTCCCTGACCGGACAGCCCAATGCCATGGGCGGCCGCGAGATGGGGTACATGGGACCCGGCCTGCCCGGCCAGCGCTCCGTCCTCGTCGACGCCGACCGCGCCTTCGTCGAGGACCTCTGGGGCATCGCGGCGGGCACGCTGCGCGCCGAGACCGGGCGCGGCACGGTGGAGATGTTCGAGCGGATGGCCGCCGGGGAGATCAAGGCCTGCTGGATCATCTGCACCAACCCGGTCGCCTCGGTGGCCAACCGCAGGACCGTCATCGCCGGCCTGGAGGCCGCCGAACTCGTCATCACCCAGGACGTCTTCGCCGAGACCGAGACCAACGCGTACGCGGACGTGATCCTGCCCGGCACGCTGTGGGCGGAGTCCGACGGCGTGATGATCAACTCCGAACGCGGCCTGACCCTCGTGCCCGGCGTCGTCACCCCGCCCGGCCAGGCCACCGCGGACTGGCAGCTGATCGCCCGCGTCGCCTGCGCGATGGGCTTCGCCGACGCCTTCACCTACGCGAACTCCGAAGAGGTCTTCGAGGAGATCAAACAGGCCTGGAACCCGCACACCGGATGGGACGTGCGGGGCGTCACCTACGAGCGGCTGCGCCGGACGCCGGTGCAGTGGCCCGCCGCACCGGGCGGGCCCGACCGCAACCCGATCCGCTACCTCAACGACGGGATCAGCCAGGCCCTCCTGGAGCGGGAGGACGGCACCCGGCCGAGACTGAACTTCCCGACCGCGAACGGCCGCGCGCAGTTCTTCCCCCGACCGCACCTGCCGGCCGCCGAACTCCCCGACGACGACTACCCGTTCGTCCTCAACACCGGCCGGTTGCCACACCAGTGGCACACCCTCACCAAGACCGGCAAGGTCGCCAGGCTGAACAGGCTCGATCCGGGCCCGTTCGTCGAGATCCACCCCGAGGACGCCGCCGCGCTGGACGCCCGGGACGGGGACCGCATCGAGATCGCCTCCCGCCGCGGCCGGGCGGTGCTGCCCGCCGTCATCACCGACCGCGTCCGGCCGGGCAGCTGCTTCGCCCCGTTCCACTGGAACGACCTCTTCGGCGAGTACCTCGCCGTCAACGCCGTCACCAACGACGCCGTCGACCCGGTGTCCTTCCAGCCGGAGTTGAAGGCCTGCGCGGTGTCGATGCGGGTGGTTGCCGCTCCTGTTGCCGTTCCTGCTCCTGCTGCTGCTCCTGTTGCCGCTCCGGCCCCGGCTCCGGCTCCGGCTCCGGCGGTGGCCGGCAGCCCGGCCGCTGCCGTGCCGGCCCGCGCCGCGCTGCTCGGAATCGGCGACCTCACCCCGCCCGCCCTCACCGAACCGGAGCGCCGCTACCTGTCCGGCTACCTGTCCGGAATCGAACTCGCCCCGCCCGGCGGGGTTCCGGTGCTTCCCGGGGACGCCCCCCTCGGCCCGGCGACGGCACAGTGGGTCAACGGTCTGACGGCCGGGATGTTCTCGCGGACCGCTGCCCCGGTCGCGCCCGTCCCCGGGCCTGCCGCGCCGGTGCCCGAGACGTCGGTGCCCGAGGCGTCCGTGCCCGTCCCCGGCACGACCGCCGATCCGGCCCGGAGCCTCCTCGTCCTGTGGGCCTCGCAGACCGGCACCGCCGAGGAGTACGCCGCCACCGCCACCGCCGCCCTGGCCGAGGCCGGCCGCACCCCGGCCCTGCACGCCATGGCCGACGCCACCCCACGGCAACTCACCTCCGACACGGACCTGCTGATCATCACCAGCACGTTCGGCGACGGCGAGGCCCCGGACAACGGTGCCCGCTTCTGGCAGGACCTCGTCGCTCCGGGCGCTCCGCGCCTGGAGGGCGTGCGCTACTCCGTGCTGGCGTTCGGCGACTCCAGCTACGCCGACTTCTGCGGCCACGGCCGCCGACTGGACGAGCGCCTCGCCGAACTCGGGGCCACCCGCCTGCACCCGCGTACCGACTGCGAACCCGACGACGACGGGCCCGCCTCGCACTGGCTCGACGAGGTCACCGCCGCTCTCGCCAGGGCGGGCGCCGTGGTGGGGCCCGGTGGGGGAGTCCCGGCCGAGGTGGTGCCGACCGCCGCGCCCCCCTCCTCCGGCCCGGCCGGACCCGTCACGTACTCGAAGTCCGCCCCCTTCGCGACCCTCCTGATCGGCAATCGGGTGCTGAGCCGGTCCGGATCGCGCAAGGAGGTACGGCAGTTCGCCTTCGACACCCGCGGCGGTGAACTCGCCTACGAGGCCGGTGACGCCCTCGGTGTCTGGCCCTCGAACGGGGCCGCGCTCGTCTCCGAGTGGCTGGCCCTCACCGGTCTCGATCCCGAGGAGACCGTCCAGCTGCGCGGCGACGGAGGGATCCCCCTGGGCGAGGCCCTGCGGACCCGGCTCGACATCACCCGCCTCACCCCGGACCTGCTCGGGTTCGTCGCCGAGCGGACGGGGGACCGCCGGCTCAGACGGCTGCTGCGGCCCGGCAACACGGGCGAACTGGCCAAGTGGAGCTGGAGCCGGCAGGCCGCCGACGTCATCGGCGAGTTCCCCGTCCGGGCCTCCGCCGCGGAGTGGGCGGGCGTGCTCAAGCGGCTCCAGCCCCGGCTGTACTCGATATCCTCCAGCCCGCTGGTGCACCCGGGCGAAGTCCACCTCACGGTGTCCGTCGTCCGCTACACCAACGACCTCGGCCGCGATCGCGCGGGTGTCTGCTCCACCTACCTCGCGGACTGCGCCGACGACGGTCCGGTCCAGGTCTTCGTCCAGCCTTCCCGCCACTTCCGGCCGCCGACGGCCCCCACCACCCCGATGATCATGGTGGGCCCGGGGACCGGCGTCGCGCCGTTCATCGGGTTCCTGGAGGACCGGCGCGCCCGCGGCCACACCGGACCGAACTGGCTGTTCTTCGGCGAGCAGCGCGAAGCCACCGACTTCTACTACCGGGAGGAGTTGGAGGCGTACCGGGCATCCGGTCACCTGGACCGCCTCGACGTCGCGTTCTCGCGCGACCAGCGCAACAAGGTCTACGTCCAGGACCGCATGCGCGAGCACGGCGCGCGCCTGTGGCGGTGGCTCCAGGACGGCGCCCACTTCTACGTCTGCGGCGACGCCGACCGCATGGCCAAGGACGTCGACCGAGCCCTGCGGGAGATCGTCGCGGCCCACGGCGGCACGGACGAGGAGACGGCCGCCGCGTACGTCCGTCAACTCGCGAGCGACAAGCGCTATGTCCGTGACGTCTACTGATCCCGCCGCGCCGGCCGTGCGGACCCGAACGCGGCGAACCCGACTGGACCGGAGCGGATCGGACCGAATCGGAACGGAACGGACCGGACCTGATCAGACCGAGAGCGAGATCTCGGTCGACTTGATGAGAGCGACGACGGGGGAGCCGGCGGCGAGGGCGAGGGCCTCCACGGCGTCCTTGGTGATGGCGGCGGTCAGCTCGCCGCCCTCGACGTCGACCTTGACCGAGCCCATGGCCCCGCCGGTGGCGACATCGGTGACGGTGCCCGCGATCTGGTTGCGGATCGAGATGCCCTCGACCCGGGCGGTCGCGAGGGAGACCTCGGTGGACTTCACGAGCGCCTTGACGGCCGTGCCCTCGGCGATGCCGAGGTCCTTCACGGCGTCGGTGGTGATCGCCGCGGTGATGTCCTGACCGCCGACCAGGCGGACCTTCACCGCGGACATGGCCTCGCCGGCCGTGACGGAGGTGACGGTGCCGGGGATCTGGTTGCGGATGCTCAGGCTCATGGACGTACGCCTCACTCGGGTCGGTCGTGGAAACCGCGGCTTTCGGGCCGCCACCGGCCACGCTAGCCGCGCCGATCACGCCCCGGAGGAAGCCCCTCGCATCCGCGAGGGCAAGGGGCGCGGAGGCGTCGCATTTCCCGTTCGGTCGAACGTCAGGAGAATTCGGGCTCTCGGGCCTCCCCTTTCAGAGGTTTCGGGGCTGCGGATCGCCGCCGCCCCTGATAGGCGGCGGCGTGGCCGCGGGGCAGGGGCCTGCCGGCGCCTCCCGGAGCCGCCGTCAGGCCCCGCCCAGCACCTCCACCAGCGCGGTCAGGAACTCCTCCGGCCGTTCCAACTGCACGCTGTGCCCGGCCCCTTCGACGGCGACCTCGCGCACCCGCCCGCCCGCGGCGGCGTAGCGGTCCAGGACGGCGCGGGTCTGCGCCACCATCGGCTGCGCCGGGCAGGTGTCGGCGCCGGGCCAGCCCGGGACGGCGCCGATCGCCCCCAGGTGGGCCAGGTCGAAGAGCGAGGTGTCGGAGACGATCACGTCGGCCGTGCCGCGGATCCACAGGACCGGCGGCTTCGGTTCGACCGACTCCAGGTCGTCGATCCGGAAGTGGGTCGGCGCCATCGAGTTGAGCACCCCGCGGTCGCCGGGCCGGAAGCCCGGCCAGGCCCCGCTCGGGCGGCTGTCGCCCGGGTAGTGGTCCTCGCCGGTCCGGGTGGTCAGCATCGCCGCCAGGTAGCGGTCCGGGTCCGGCAGCGGCTCGCTGACGTAGGCGGTGTTCAGCACGGAGAGCGGCGCGAACGGCGACCCGGAGCCCGTTTCGCCCTCGCCCAGCAGCCGGACGAACTCGGGTGCCGCGCCGCCGGCGCCCGATCCGGCCCCGTCGGGGGAGTTGAGCCGCCCGTCCACCCCGTGGGTACCGCCGAACCCGTAGGGGGAGACCGGATTGACCAGGGTGAGCGTACGGACCAGCTCCGGGCGGTCGCGCAGCAGTTGCAGCGCCACGCCGCCGCCCATGCTCCAGCCGACCAGGTGGACCGGGCCGAGGGCCAGCGCCCGGAGGTAGGACAGCAGGTCCTCGCTGTGGTCGCGCAGGCCCCGGGTGGCGTCCACCGGCAGCGGCTCGGTGCGGCCGAAGCCGCGCAGGTCGGGTGCCAGCGGGCGGTAGCGGTCGGGGAGCGCGGTCATGGTCGGGTGCCAGAAGGCGCCGGAGGAGACGTTCCCGTGCACCAGGACCACGGGTTCCCCGGTGCGGCCCTCGACCTCGGCGTGGTGCACGGTGAGCCGGTCGGTGGTGACCAGTCGTTCGGTGACCAGTCGTTCGGTGATCGGTCGCTCGGTGGTCGGTTGCTCGGTCGTCGGTCGCTCGGTGGTCATCCGGATCGTCCTCAGTTCAGCCAGCCGGCGACCTGCGCGCCCGCGGCGCCGTCCCAGCCGAGTTGCAGGTGGTTGGCGAGGGGGATCAGCGCGGTGCCGCCGACGGTGCCGAAGCCGGTGGTGTCCAGCGCGCTGGACACGAACACCACGCCGTCGCTGGGCCCCCGGTTCTCGTTGAAGATCCCGACGATGCTCGGCGTGCCGCCGGCCAGGAGGTACGCCGTCACCGAGGAGGGCACTCCGGCCCGGTGCAGCGGGGCGATCAGCGAGCCGGCGTCGATCGCGGCCTGGATGCCGCCGCCGTCGGTGTAGAAGCCCTGCCCGCCGTAGTAGGTGGTGTACCAGTCCTGCTGGGTCTGGTCGACGCCGAACACCGAGTCCCAGCGTGCGAGCATCTGCCGCTGCCCCGGGTAGTCGTCGTAGCCGCCCGCCGCCGTGAAGGAGAACTCCGGGTGCGCGGTGTAGGTGCCGTAGCAGGTCATGCGCAGGTGCGGGGACGGGGCGTTGACCGCGCCGCCGCACTGCGGCCAGATCGAGAAGTCGTGCGCCCACCCGTGCGCGAACGGGTAGTCGTAGCCGCCGTTCGGGCCGCCGAGGGTGATCAGCTTGCGCACGTCGCCCGCGTACGGGCGGCCCCAGGAGGGCTTCACCGAGGAGACGTAGGCCCGCGCGGACATCTCGCCCTTGCTCCAGCCCACCACGTCGACCTGCGGGACGCCGAGCTTGGCGCGGATCAGCGCGACGGCGTCGCCGACCTCCTGGGCCTGCATCAGGTTGTCGCCCTGCTTGTGGGCGAACCCGATCGCGAACACCCGGTAGCCCCGCCCGGCGAGGTTCTGCATCAGCCCGGTGTTCGGGCAGGAGGCCGAGCCGCAGCCGTACCCGCCGGACTCGCCGGGGTTGGCCCAGGCCCGGTCCGGGTTGTCGTTGGCACCGTGCACCAGCAGTACCGGGACCGGGTGCGCGCCGGTGTTCCAGCCGGGGGCCGAGTAGAGCAGGAAGCGGCCGGAGAAGGGCTGCTTGACGCCGCCGAAGAAGGTCAGCCGCTGCCCGTCCTGGTCGCCGCGGCCGTCCGGCGGGTACTGCTCCTGCCGGAAGCCGGCGGTGGTGTCGAGGTAGCGCTCCACGCGGTCCCAGCCGTTGGCGACGGTGCCGTAGGTCGCCTCCAGGCTCAGGTTGGCGGGCACCGCCGCCGCTGCCCGCCCCGCCGGGACGACCACGCCCACCAGCGCCAGCACGGTCGCGAGCAGCCAACCCGCGCCTCTGCGCCCACCACTGCTTCTCCCCGAGCCGTGTTCCATGCCGCGTCCACTCCTCCGCATCGCGCCGCCGGTTCGCGACACCCTACGAACGCCGGAGTGCCCTCCCTATGGCGGCGACCCATACCCCGGCGACCCTGCTGTGGTCGCCGACCACATGGTCAGGACGCGAACCCGGGCGACCCGGCACGATGACACCCAGGGCCTCGCGCCGACCGGGTCCTCTGGCGTTCCGCCGCCCCGCCGGTGGGTTGCCGAGGGCCGACCGAACACTCCCGCAGATCAGGCGAGGAGCCAGTGGGCCAGGGCTGCGTCGTCCGATGTCTTGTAGCGCGGGTGGCGGCGGGCGTCCGGGTCCGCCGCCTCGAAGGAGCGGATCCTGTCGATGACGGTGTCCGGTCCGTGCGCCCGGGACAGCGCGGCGATGTGCGGCCAGGTGAGGAGGGCGTAGGAGTCGACGGCCTCGGTGATGCCGTCGGTGGCGAGGAGCAGGTCGGTCAGGCCGTCGGTCGGCCAGGTGGCGGTGATGGCGTTCCGGCCGGCCTCGGGGTCGGCTTCGGCGATCCAGTACCCGCCGGGGCGGTTGACCTGGGTGTTCTGGAAGTCCCGCAGTTCGCGCAGGATTTCGCGGTGGCGCTCGTCGAAACCGTGGCCGTCGCGGAGCCGGGACCGGTAGAGGGACGCCTGGGGCTGGGCGTCGACGAGGTGCGCGAGACGGTCGTCCCGGAGCTGCAGGAGGGTGCCGTCGCGGTGGATGGCGGTGATCGGACTGTCGCCGAGGACGGCGACGTCGACCTGGTGGTCCGCGAGGCGGGCGACGGCGACGGTCGCGGCCGGGGAGCGCCCGGGAATCAGGTGGTGGTCGCGGGCGAGGCCGCCGATGGCGGCGGTGAGGACGTCTCGAAGGTCGGCGCGGGGTGTTCGGGTCAGCAGGTCGGCGATCCGCTCGCCGAGGGCGTCGGCGTACCAGCCGCCGCGTGGCTGCTCGTCGGTGACGGTGCTGACGCCGTCCAGGACGACCAGGGCGTGGTCGAGCACCACGATCCGGTCCTCGGTGGGGCGGTTGTCCTGTCCGGCGCGCTCGCCCGTGCGGACGACGGGCACGGTGGAGGTGGTCGACATCGGGGGTGTCCTTCGCGGGTGTGGAAGCGGTGGTCGGAGCTCAGGCGGTGTGCAGGGCCGTGGTGATGATGGCCCGGGCGTCGTCTCCGTACACGGCGGACTCGTGAAGCCGGTCGAAGGCCCGGTGGAAGATCTGGACACGGTCGCCGGTGATCGTCTCGCCCCCTCGGTAGCCCTCGACTTCGACTCGGGTGCCGTCGAAGATCCCGAATCCGTCGCCGGGGTAGACAGCGAGCCGCGCGCGGGTGGGGATGATGCCGAGGGCGAGGCCGGGCAACGCCAGGGCCTCCAGGAGGTGTTCGAGCTGGGCCCGCATGACCTCTGGGCCGCCGATGCCGGTGCGCAGCGCCTGCTCACCGAGCAGGACGTGGAAGGTGCGTCCGCCGACGCCGAAGTACTGGGCGCGGGCGACGCGCTCGGCGGCACCGGCCTCGATGTCCCGCGGGATGCCGTGCAGGTCGACGACGAGGCGCAGGACCTCCTCGGCGTAGGCGCGGGTCTGCAGGTTTCCCCAGACGAGGGCGGGGCTGTAGCCGTGGTAGTGCGTGGTCTGCTCGACGAGTCGGCGGAACTCGGCCTGGGTCGGGCCGGTCCCCTGCTGGAGAAGAGCCGGCCAGTCGATGGCGGCCGGGGCGGTGGCGGTGAGGTCCGGGGTGGGGAGGGTGGCGTCGGACATGCGGTTCCTCCTGGGAACGGGCTGCGGTGCGGGGCCTGCTGGACTGGTTTTCCCCGCCCGGCGCACGCACGCGCCGGGCGGGGACGGCGAACGCGGGGTCAGCGAGCGGGCTGCGACGGCTCGGCGCCGTCGGAGCCGCCGGCGAGGGGGATGGTCGCGACGGGCTCCCAGGACAGCTCCCAGGCCGACTCGCCACCCGGACGTGGGAACTGCTGGAATGTCACGTCGAGCAGCCGGAGCGCGCTGAAGCGAACGGAGGCGTGGCTGGGCGAGATCTTCCGCAGGGCCGTCTGCAGCGCGTCGGAGGACACCTCGGCCCAGGCGTAGCCGAGCGAGATGTGGTGCCGGCCGCCGTTGTGGAGCAGCGCGCCGGGCCCGCGGACCTCGCGAATCGCATCGCGGACCCGCTCGCGCAGGTCGACCAGGCTCTCATCGGGACCGAGGTCCAGGAAGGCCCCGGCTCGGTTGGCGATCGGGGAGCTGGCCGTGACCTCCAGCGGGCCGGTGAAGGCCAGGTGCGTGTGGAGGGCTGCTACCAGGTCGTCGCGTTCCTCCGGGGTGATCTTGTCGGCGGTGGTGTCGGCGACCATCTCGATGGTGCAGTGCAGCGTGCCGTCGCCGAGCGGCGTGATCGGGTAGGGGCTCATCGCCTCCCGGCACTCGTCGACCAGCCGGGCCAGGGCGAGGTCGGACTGCAGGTCCGGAACGGCGTAGACGTGCAGGACGCGGGCGCCGTCGGGCCACGGCGCGCCCTGGAACTTCGGAACGAACTTCTCCACGATCGCTTCTCCGTCACGTTGGTGCGGCAGCCGTTCCGCGTGGGGCGGCGCGGCCTCGCCGCTGCTGGGTCAGGACTGGCCGAGACGCAAACGGCGGGCGCGCTCGAAGGCGTAGCAGGGGGCTGGAGCGGGGTGCTGGCGTTCCCACACCGGCCACACGCTGGAGACAGTGGCGTTGGTGCGGATTCCGGGCCGGATCCGGCGGCCGAGGTCGGAGGCGAGGCGGTCCGAGCGGGCGGCGAGTTCGGGGGTGTCGGTGTCCTGGACACCGTAGCCGCACGACATGTGCCACCAGAAGTGCGTCTCGGCGGGCGGGAGTTCCGGGCCGGCGGCGGTGAGCTCGGCCCGGATCAGGGCGGCCACCTCCCGGACATGCTCAGGCTCCGATCAGGTCGAGGTAGTGGGCGACGTACGGCGGGGTCTTGAGTGCGGCGACCTCGGAGAACGGCACCCAGGCGATGCCCACCCCTTCGTCGCCGAGCCGGATCGCGTCCTTCGGGCCGGTGTACACCGCGTGCAGGACGCGAGTCATCGCCGAGACGTGCTCGTGGCGGGGGCCGGGCAGCTCCCGGACGTCGGTGATGGTGATCCCGGCTTCCTCGAACACCTCCCGGGTCGCGGTCTCGCGCGGCGTCTCGTCGTGCTCACGCCACCCGCCGATCGGGGTCCGGTAGCCCGGCCAGGCGATGCCCTCCTTGTCGTCCCTGTGGTGCACCAGCAGCTCGCCGTCCGGGGTGGTGACGAACACCACGATGCCCTCGAAGTCCTGGTGCGCCGGGGTCGGCCGCTCGATGTAGAGCACCCGGCCGGAGCGGGCGGCGCGCAGCACCTGGAGCAGGTCCCGGTACTCCTGCGGCGTCATGAAGTGACGCCAGGTGTAGTCCGTCTCGAAGCGGAACTCGCAGTGCTCGGCCGGGTCGAGGACGATGCGGGCCTGCTGCTGATCGGTGAGCGTGCCGCCGTCGAAGACCCAGCCGATCGACGGCACGGGGCGGACGTGGTCGGCCTGCTGGTGGATGACGGCGATCAGCCGCTGTCGGCCGACCGGGTCCGGGTTCTCGGCGAGCAGGTCGAGGCCGATCTCCTCACGGGCCTCGCGCAGCGCGGTGTGGAACGGGGACTCGCCGGGTTCGGAGTTCCCGCCCGGCCAGTCCCAGCGTTCGGTGTCCACGGAGTTGCGCATCCCGAGGACGCGGCCCTCGTGGTCGCGCACCAGGAAGCAGGCCCAGGTCATCGGCCGGTCGATCGTGGCCAGGTAGCGGCTGGCGGGCTGCCACCCCGCGGCGAGGCGGTGGGTGAGCCAGGCGATCACCTCGCGGTAGCCGTCGCTGGTCGGCGGCAGCTCGTCCGGGCGGAACCAGCCGAAGGCGTCGTACTCGGAGAGGGTCACCGCGGTCTCGTCCGGGACCGTGCAGGTGAAGACGAACTGACGGGTCAGGCGGCCTCGGGTGTCGACGAAGTCCAGGGCCCGGACGTATTCGATGTCGGAGCAGTGGAGGCCGGTCTCCTCTGCCAGCTCCCGGATCGCCCCGTCCCGGGGGTCCTCGCCGTCGTTCAGCCCGCCGGCCGGATAGTCCCACAGGCCGGGCAGCACGTCGTCCTGCTTGCGGCGCAGCATCAGGATGCGGCCCTGCGGGTCGCGCACCACGGTTCCGGCCGCGAGCTTCTGGATGCCTTCGGTCAGGGCCTGTTCGGCGAGCAGCTTGTACGAGATCATGCGGTGGTCTCCTCCTTCGTACGGTTCCAGTCGCCCCAGGCTGTGACCGGCTGCCCGGCCAGGGTCTCGGCGACCTGCCAGAGCTTCCCTGAGCGGGAGCCCTTCACAAGGACGACGTCGCCGGGGCGTACCTCGCTCTGGAGCCAGGCGACGAACGGGCGCGGGCAGTGGCCAACACGCCGGCCTTGCGGCCGGAGATGAGTTCGGCGTCGCTCTCGGGCGGCAGGTACTCCATCATCTCGGCTTCGTCCTCGGCCGTCAGGTCGAGCTGCTGCGTGCTGCTCAAGCGGTGCCCTCCCAGCCCTCGGTCTTGGTGCGGATGGTGCGCAGGTGCTCGGTGAGGAACCATTCGGGGTCGCCGCCGAGCATGCAGAGCGTGACGAGGGCGGTGAGGGCGGTGTCGCACGCCTCGGCGCGCACGTGGTCCCAGGTGTGGGAGTGGCCCTTGTTCGGGCTGACCCCGAGCGCTCCGATGATGGCCTGGGCGAGTTCGCCGGCCTCCTCCTGGACCTTGAGTCCTTGCAGCATCCGGAGCTTTTCGGGATCGTCCTTGAAGCGCGAATTCAGCTTATTGGCAACCAAGTTGGCAACTTGCAGCAGCTCTTCCATGGGGGTTGATCCTGCTCCCTGTTCGATTTCGCATCCAAGCGCCGGGAGGTTCCCGGCGGTTCTCGGCGAGCCCGGGTCGAAGACCCCGAAGAGCACGTTTTCGATTCGGGTCGGGCCGCTCACCGCGAGGTCGGGTCCTCCTGAGGCTGGGGGTGGCCGGGCAGGCCGGGGCGGTCGGATCAGGGTGGAGCGTGTCGAGGCCGGGCGCCGGGCTGCCGTTCACCACCGGGACGGCTGCCAGCTCCACCAGGTCCGGCGGCTGGGCGTCGTTGCCCTCCACGTCCACGGCGACAACTCGGGGCCAAGTGCTGTAGTCCATGCGTTCCCCACGGGCGCCGGTCATGTCTGGACGAGCTCCCGCCTTCCGGAGGCGGCGTCGAATCCGTGGGTGGAGAACGCGCGCCCGCCAGCCAGGTGCGCTTCCACCGCGGCCTTGGAGGTCGGGAACATCGGACTGAGCATGACGTCGGAGGCGGGGTGCCAGCGCACCTCCAGGTGTTCGTCCGGCTCGACGTCGGCCAGCTCGCCCGTGAACTCGCTGGTGGCGAAGACGAAGAGGACGAACCCGCCGTGCTTCCGCCGAAGGAGCAGGATCCGGCCGCGGTCGCGGATCAGGCACCCGGCGCCGAAGCGCTCGATGCCGTCACGAGCAGCATCCTCCACGGGGGCCAGGACGGACGGCGGGACGTTGCGGCACATACGCTGCTCCTCGGGTCCGGACCGCTCGGGTTGAGCTGGGCCGATACGAGCTGAGCCCTTCATGTGCGTCCTGGCGTCATGATGGGTCATCAGGGATCACGTGTGGCAGCCGCGATGGGCCCTGATCTGGCGGGATTTGGGCTGATGGACACCAGTCGGACGCCCTTTCGATCACTGAGGATCAAGTGGGTTCAGAGCCATCGGGTGTTGCGATCTTCGTGGAGCGATGCGCCTCCCCTGGTGTTCCGCCGCCCCGCCGGTAACATGAGTACCCCTCACGTTTCCGTCGTGTTCGCGCCAGGAGGCTGTCATGCCGGACCGCTACGACCTGCCGGCGGGGTTCCGCTGGGGTGCCGCCACCGCCGCCTACCAGATCGAGGGGGCGGTGGCGGAGGACGGCCGCGGCCCGTCCGTCTGGGACACCTTCACCGCCCGCCCCGGGGTCGTCCGCGACGGCCACACCGGCGCGGTCGCCTGCGACCACTACCACCGCTACCCCGAGGACATCGCCCTGATGAAGGGCCTCGGCCTCGACGGCTACCGCTTCTCCCTCGCCTGGTCGCGGATCCTGCCCACCGGCAGCGGGCCCGTGAACCCCGCCGGACTCGCCTTCTACGACCGCCTGGTGGACGCGCTGCTGGAAGCGGGCATCACCCCCCTCCCCACCCTCTTCCACTGGGACCTCCCGCAAGCCCTGGAGGACCACGGCGGCTGGCTCAATCGCGACACCGCCCACCACTTCGCCGACTACGCCGCCGTCGTCACCGACCGCCTCGGCGACCGCGTCCCCACCTGGATCACCCTCAACGAGCCCTTCGTCCACACCGTCTTCGGCTACGCCCTCGGCACCCACGCCCCCGGCCGCACCCTGATGTTCGAGGCCCTCCCGGCCGCCCACCACCAGCTCCTCGCCCACGGGTTGGCCGCCTCCGTCCTCCATGACCGCGGCCTGGAGGTGATGCTCTCCAACAACCTCACCCCGGTCGAGCCGGCCACCTCCTCACCCGAGGACGCGGCCGCCGCCGCGGCCTACGACGCCCTGCACAACCGCCTGTTCGCCGACCCCGTCCTCCTCGGCCGCTATCCCGACCTCTCCGCCCTCGGCGTCCCCGACGACATCTTCGGCGCCGTCCACCCCGGCGACCTCGACCTCATCCACACCCCCGGCCTCGACGCCCTCGGCCTCAACTTCTACAACCCCACCCGCGTCGCCGCCCCCACCGAACCGGGCCTGCCCTTCGACCTCGTCGACATCCCCGAGGCCCCCCACACCGCCTTCGGCTGGCCCGTCGTCCCCGACGCCCTCCGCCAACTCCTCATCCACCTGCGGGACTTCTACGGCAAGGCCCTGCCGCCCATCACCATCACCGAGAACGGCTGCTCCACCGCCGAGGACCTCGACGACACCTTCCGCATCGACTACCTCGCCACCCACCTCGACGCCCTCGCCGCCGCCACCGCCGAAGGCCTCGACATCCGCGGCTACTACACCTGGTCCCTCCTCGACAACTTCGAATGGGCCGAGGGGTTCAATCAGCGCTTCGGCCTCGTCCACGTCGACTTCGCGACCCAACGCCGAACCCCGAGGGCGTCGTATGCCTGGTACCGCGACCTCATCGCCGCTCACAAGGGACGGTGGGCAAAATAGGTCGACAACTCTCCAGTGAGATACCCGAGTTGGCGAGGACAGTGAATGGCGGTTACGGCTTCCCTGCAATGACAGCCTGTTCGACGGGCCGAGGGCCGGACCTACTGGACGCGCTCACGGGCTCCTGGCTGCCGCGCGGTCAGCTGGCCGCGGTACTGGACGCCCGGAGACTCAGAACAGCTGGAGTTGTCCTTCCTCCTCCGGATCCGCTTCGACCGCGAGGCCCGGGGCGGAGACGAGTGAGGGATCCACGGCGGCGGCTGCGTCTCCTGAGTCGTCCTGCTCGGGTTCCAGTTCTCCGTCCTCGGCCCGCATCGGCAGCACGTACTCCTGCGCCAGGCCTGCCAAGTGCAGGGGCAGCGGCAGCGAGATCGGGTCGGTGTACTCGGGGGCGTGGCGCAGCTGGTGCATGGCGAGTGCGAGGGCCTCGGGCCGATCACTGGCCGCCGAACTGTCGGGCTTCGATTGGCAGCCGAGTACCGCAATCTCCACCAGCGCGGGGTTCCAGGCCTGCTTGCCGACCTCGTTCACCAGCCTTCCCCTGCTGTTTCGGCGCAGCGCGAGCCGGTCGAGGGTGACGGCCGTCTTGGTGAACGTGACCGGTTTGCGGGTGGTGCTGTAGAAAACCCGCTGTTCGAGCGGACGGTGGACTCCGGAAGGGAGCTCCTCACCCCAGAGCCCGGCGTAGATGCCGTTGTCACCGCCGTCCTCGGCCAGCCCCCAGCCCTGCGGAGTCTCGCGCCCGGCTCCGCTTCTGATCCTGACCAGGCGAAGCCCGGGGTCCAACCCCCGTGGTCCGGCGGCCCCGTCTTCCACCGCATCCGGTTCCACTCGCCCGTCCTGCAGCCATGGCCAGTGCATCCGGCTGTTCTGGGAGTGGGTGATCAGCACGGTGGGGCTGCCGGAGGTCCGCAGGGAGAAGAGCATCCGTTGGATGAAGGAGGCGGTCTCGCGGCGCTGTTGGGCGATATCGGCTCGCCATGACGTACGGTTCGGGGCCGCCGGGCCGTCCGCGTCGTCCGGTGCGCTTCGTGGTCCCGGGATGAGAGGCTGGTCGTCGGTCGGATCGATCTCGGCCTTCCGGACCAGCTTGAGCAGCAGCTCTGGATACGAGATCCAGTCCTGCACACTCGGGTCATCGTCCCAGCCCTGCACCTGTGCCGGTCCTGCGCGCTCCGGAACCGGTGTGACCAACACCGCAACTGGGAGATGCTTCGGCAGCAGGGTCGGTCCGTCCTTCCGGCGCTTGACCATCCAGAGGGCCGCGTACCGCAGGCCCGCTGGCAGATCGACGTCCTTCGACAACTGCGGCAGAACACGCACCCCCAGCTGGCGCAGCCCGTCCTCCCACGCCGACCGCAGCCGGTGAGTCAGACTGTCGGCACTCTCCTGCTGTGCTCCGGGCGTGCGGGGGACGGTGTCCGGAACCACGGTGAACTGAGTGAGCACCCCGGCGTCGGCACACCCCAGGCGCATGGCGAACTTGGGATCGCTGTCCGCGGGCTTGAAGACGCTCGGGTGCGCGATCTCGACGAGCGCCAGTGCCGGTGCCCCGGGCACCGCGCCGTCCGCCAGCAGGTGATCGCGGATCGCCGACCGCCGGGAACTCACGCCCTGGGCCAGGCGGGCTCCTCGCCCGCGCACGGACGGGTCGAGTTCGAGTGGATCGGCCAGTGCCCCGGTCAATGGCAGGCAACGAAGTCGGACGGTCAGTTCTGGCGCCTGCCATTCGAGTACGACGGGACTGCCGGGGCCTGCCGCTTCGAAGACCGCCTCGGCTCTCTCCGCGCTTCCGGCGGGTGCGCCACCGTCACCACTGAGCCCCAGCGTGCTGATCAGGGCTTCTGTTGCCCTCTTCCGCAACTCGCTGCTCTGCCACAACAACCGGATCTCCACGATCGGGTCCTCGCCGGTGCCGGTTCGGCGGCGGGCATCGGCAGCAAGGGCCACCCGGCGGAGCTCGGCGGTGCCCTCGCGGTACTGGTCCGTGATGCTCTTGGGACGAGCGTTGGCTGGTTGGGCCGAGCGCGTCCCGCAGCTCTTGAGGTCCGGCACGCGCATCAGCCCCTCGGGCAGCGCCTGTTCGGCCCAGTCGATGATGGCCGACCGTTGCTGCGGCATCAGACCGGTTCCCACGCCGTGAGCACCCATCCGCGTGCTGTGGACGACAGCGGCCTGGATGCCTGAATCGTTCTCGGCCAGCCAGGGTTCCGGCTCCGCGAGCAGCTTGTCCGGTGCGGGAAAGGCGGGGTCCAAGGAGAGTCCGCGCAGCAGCCCCGCAGGGTCGTTGCCGAGCCAGTCGAAGGACTGAGTCTGCCGATCGCGCACCAGTCTGGCCACGGACCAGCGGCCACTGAGCGGGAGACCGGGCAGCCATGGCAAGGCCGGTCGCAGGTAGACCGAGGTGGCGCCCTGATAGCGCAGGTTGAGTCGGCCGGTGTCGGTACGGGGACGCGTGGCCCACCGGCGGACGCCCAGGTGGAGGTGGAGCCGTGGCCGCGGATCGAAGGGAACGGTGTGCAGGGTCACGTTCAGCAGGACGGAGTACCACCAGGACGCGCGGCCGGTGACGTGCTGCAACGGCTGTGACATCAGCTCGGCACCCTGCTGACGCGGCCCTCGCGCCACGGTTCGGAACCGCAGTTCACCTCCTTCGAAGGGGTAGGGAGGCAGAGCTGCGATCCGTCGTGCCAACTCGTCGGTGGCGAGTTGGAACTGGAGCTCGGTGGGAACGGCGGTACCGCCCTTGGTCGTGGGGGCCTGCATCAGAGCGACGCCGGGCACCGGCTGCCAGGAGGGGGGCTGTTCCTGAATGCCTGCGGCGACCTCCAGCAGCAGCCGATGGTGCTCCGGGGTGCCGAGCGATTCCGGTCGACCCAGCGTACGCAGCCAGACGGTCAGGAATCGCTGCAGCAGCGAGTCGGGCAGCGGGTGGTCGTCCCCTGACCGGCGATAGAGCCAGAAATCGTCGAGGGAGGAGCTATCAGCGCCGGACGGTGGGCGGTGTCGCGGACGGACGATCAGATCGGGTGCCAAGGCCTGCAGCGCGCCGTCCAGTCGTCGGGTGGGTGCCGTCGACCACCGGTGCTGCTCCGCACGGCCGATGTTGCACAGCTTCAGCACTCCCGGATTCAGATGCTCGGGGAAAGGCAGTGCCAGGTAGTCGACGGTCCAAGGGTCCGCATCCGGGGCGCTCAGGTAAGCGGCGCGGCGAAGGGTGTCGTACAGGGCCACGGAAACTCCTCGTCCGGTCGGCCACACAGCGTGGTTGATGGGGTCATGTCTCCAGGCCGCTCAGAGCGTCGTACAGCGGTTGGTAAAGAGCTCGAACCAGAGCAGCGTCAGCCGGTTCCGCATGTCCGTTGAAGTAGGGCACGAGGACTTGGCGAAGGCGGGAGAGCAGTCCGTCACCGCGTTCCCAACGGCGGCTTGCGTCGGAACGCTCGGGAGGCGCGGAGAGGGCGTGATCCAGGAGGGCACTGGTGTCCGCTTCGCGGACGGCCGACTCCGGAGCCATGGAGGCTGCCAGCGCCGGGGCGAATGCGGCATCTACGAAGACCACCCGCGCGGGGACCCCACCGCGGACGAGACGGCCGATGACCTGCCAGATCGTGGTCAGCTGGTCCCACGCGAACGACTCCTGCTCCCGAAGGGTGAGCCGGGAGTACATGTAGCGGCGGGACAGCAGCCGTCGCCACTCGGCACGGGCCGCGTGGCGAAAGGCGAGCCCTGCCGAGTCCAGGTTGTCGGCGCTGGTGACGAGCTCGCTGAAGGTGCCCTGCGGCAATCCGGAAAGATCACGTGAGAAGCGCGTCACCCAGTCGTTGATGGCGAAGACCGAGAGGTAGAGGTCGTCGGGCACGGGGTGCGGGCGAGCCAGGAACAGCACCGTCCCGAAGGCAGCCACCCTTTCCCCGCCGGGCCGGTGGGGGACTGTCAGGATGTTGTGCCCGCGTTCGACCGCCAGGAGTGGAGCTACCAGCAGCTCAGCCGTGTCGTCTTCGGCGAACGAAGCCAGATCACCGCGACGCACGGTGCCCGGGAGCGACGTCGCGAGGTCCTGGTCCAGGTCGGCGTCATCCGCGATCAGGACCCGGACACCCGTGCGCCAGCGGTCCATCCGCTGGAGTACCTGGGCGGCTGTCAGGGCGTCGCGGTAGCTCCCGACCAGGAGTAGGGCACGCTTTCGGTGCTGGTCGGAGATCCGGGCCAGTTCTTGTTGGAGCAGGCCGTCGGTGTCGGCGGGCCCGGGCCTGCCGAGCTGCCACACCATGGCGCTCAGGACCTTGTCGTGGTTCTCCCGGCGCTCGCCCGAGAGCCGGATCGGCGTGCCGTCGGAGTAGTAGACGAACTGGGCGCGGAACACACTCTTACGGATCCTGTCGATGGCGTCCGCCTGCGGTCGGAGCACGGCCCGCACCGGCGCGAGCACATGTGCCCTGGTCGATGTGCCGGCCCAGCTCGAACCGGACATCAGCAGGACGTTGGGGCCCGGTCGCCCCCGATCCGGGTCGGCACCGAGTCGGGGTATGGCGTAGAGCAGCTCGCGGCCCACCCCGGCGCAGCGGAAGAACCGCAGTGTCCCGCTCCGGCGGCCGTCGGCATCCTTCGGACCGTCGCCTTCGTCCGGCAGGTACTGGAAGCCGAGGATGTTGCCCATGGGCGACTCGGGGACGATCGGGGCGTAGTCGAGCGGAGGCCGCCGACTGAGGTCGTTGGCGCCGGCGTCAAGGTGAAGGGTGGCCTCGACCTGTGGCCAAAGGAAGCTCACCTGGTCCAGTCGATGGTGCAAGGTCGCCAGTAGCAGCGTGAACTCCAGCCGCTCGGCGTTGCACTCCAACCAGGCCGTGCTGCCGCGCTGCTCTGGAGCAGCGCTGTCGACGGGATCGAGTTCCGGCGCTCCGTCGAGCAGCCTTTCCAGAACCTTGCGGACTCGGGCGCGAGTGTTCCTCTCCGCGAGAGTGTGCAGCACGTCCTGCGCGGCCGAAGTGAGTAGATCGGCGTCCGGCCCGTGCGGCCCCACGTCGCCGAGTGGGTCGTCGCGGAAGGCGTCCATGGCGTGGGTGAGCTCGTGGCGCCTCGCGGCCCACGGTTCGGTGTCCGCGGTCGGAGGAGGGGCTTCGGCCGGGGGCGGGGAGAGCGCCTCGTCCAGGTCGTAGAGGCCGAGCTCGTCGGCCAGGGTCTCGGAGAGGTCGTCGTGCTGATGCGGGTACCAGTCGGCGAGCAGCTTCTCCTGGAGAGTCCAGGCGCTGAAGTAGTCGGTCTCGGCCCATTCCTGGAGGCCCGGGTTGGAAATCAGCATGGCGTACAGCCGGTTGGCGGCATTGCTGACCACGCCGAGTGAGGCCGCCCAACGCTGCACGTCGCGGTCGGCCAGCGGCAGGCGGCTCTGGCGGGCCAGCTCCTCGATCTTGTGAGTGTCGAGTCGGTCGAGCCAGGAGTCGAGCCCGCGTCCCGGCACCACCAAGGTCGCGGACGGGGCGAAGGCCCGGTCGAGCCCCATCTGCACGCGGTCGACCTCGTCCACGATGATGATGTCGCTGCGTAGAGCGGCCAGTTCGAGGTACCGGATCCGTTCCTCGTTGAGGTTGCGCGGGACCGATGTCTGGACGAGGCTCATCGGATTGGCGACCCAGACCAGGGCGTCCACCAGCCTGCGGGAGGCGTTGTGGCGCGGGCAGCCGATCCACAGCGGGCACCCGTGCGCCGTCGACTGCCAGTCGCTGTCACGGTCTGCGCCCGGGACCTGGTCGGCGGTTCGCGTGTCCCCGAGGTGCAGCACGGCCAGCTCGGCGTCCGTGTCCGACTGGCTTCCGAGGGAACGTGCGGGGTGGAGACCGGCACAGGGAGCGTCGGCGAAGCGGAGCGGGGCGTGTGCGTCGAGGCCTCGCAGTGCGTCCAGCGGGCATGCGGTACTGAGGTCGGTGAAGGCAGGGCTCTCGTGGAGGAGGAGTGAGGACTTGCCGCGCCCGGCAAGCCGTCGGTGCACACGCTGGGTGTGGCGTTCGCGCATGGTCCCGCCCATCACCGGGGCGGCGTCCAGATCCGGGCGGGCGTGGAACAGTTCCCGGAACTGGGCCGTGAGCGCGAGTTGTTCGGCCACATCGCCGACGACGAGGGTGGTTCTCAAGCCGCGAAGCGCCGCCCACACGGCGATGAGTACCATCAGGGTGCTCTTGCCGGCCCCGACCATGCCGATCAGGTGGACGATGTGGTCCAGCCGTAGGACGGTGGCGGGTTCGAAGCGGACGGTGTCGGAGCGGCGGGTATCCAGTCGCAGGCTTTTCAGCCGGTCCTCCCAGTGCTTCTGGGTTCGGCCCCGTTCCTGCTGGTCCATCCACTGCGCCGTCACCATGAGCTCGGCCAGGGGGACGTCGATCGGTCCACCTTCACCGGGCCGGCCGGCCTCGAGATCGTGGCCGTCCGGGGCACTCAGGATCAAGCTCTCCGGGATGGTGACGGAAGTGTAGCGGCGCTGCTCGGTGAATCGGTGCGAGCCCGCTGCGGCCTGGGGCAACGGAACGCGGGAGAACGGTGCGGCGGATTCGAGCGCGTCGTCGTAGACGGCGAGGCGTCGTCCTGCGACGCGCGGTTCCACCCGGTGGGCCGGACCGCCGGCGACGGGGACGCGGTAGGCGCGCAATCTCTCCGGAAGCCGTCGATAGGCGTCCAAGCTCTGCTGCCACAGGCGCCGGCGGCGCAGGGTCCAGAGCAACTGCCGCGCGTTGTGAAGGACTTCCTGATCACTGGGCGTGAGACCCAAACCGGACGCGCGCGCGAACGGGTAGCCGCTGAGGAGGGCCCACACGCTGTCGGCGCCTTCGTCGGGTGCGATGCGTTCCAACAGCCTCAGCCCCAGCTCGACCTGGCACAGCAGCGCGGGCTTGGTGTCCTGGTGTTTGGTGGGCCAGGGGGTGAGCGATCGAATCAGTGCGGAGTACCAGGAACTGCGGTCACGCATCGAACTCTCCGTCCAACCGGGCTTCCGGACCCCGGCCCCCGCGCAGTCTTGCGCGGGCTCGGCGCACCAGATCGTCGTCCACCAAGAGGTGCAGTCCTCGTGCCGAGGCGGGGCATGCACGCCGGAAGGCCCCCAGGTAGTCGTGATGGCCTTGGACGCGATACCGCGGAACGACCCAGCAGGCTTCGTTGTAGGGCGGCGTCTGAGGGACGGGTGACGCCTTGCGGCCGAGCAGACCTGGATGAACGCGGTCCTTGACGTCGATCGCCCACACGTGTCCGTCGGGGAAGGTCACCCGCAGGTCGTAGGCGTCATAGGCGGGCCACATTTCCACTGCGAGGCCCAAGTCGCGCAACGCATCCTCCAAGCCGACCTCGGCACGGCCCGGTCCTGTCACGAACTGTCGCAGTGGACGCCGAAGTTGCAGGACCTCTCCGGTCACGCTGATAGGCAGCGGTCGGCCGGGTGTCGGCGGGCCCTGCTGCCGGCACTGGTCGCGCTCGCACCACCAACCGCCATGAGTGAGTGGGACGAGCAGGGTCCGGCAGCGCTCGCAGGGGGTGTAGCAGCCGTCACTCAGGTAGTGATCGGGTGCAGTCGGGTAGATGGCCTCCAGCAGAGGCTTCACCGGATAGAGGTAGAGGTCCCCGGCGAGCTCGGACCAGTCCGCCCTGGTCAACACGGGCTGATCGACCAGAACGCGACGGAAGCGGGTGTAGGACTCGGGGGAGTCAACGGCGCGACATGCCTGGAGTGCGACGGCGATCGTCCGGCGGTCGTACTGCCGTGCGGCGCTGTCCTTGCCGCCGTCGACCTTCCACTCGAGGCACAGCTCCGTGGGCATGCCCGAGTGACGGTCGATGAGGAGGTCGCCGGATCCGAAGGCCTCCTCGGCTTCGTCGTCGGTGAGTTTCAGGGGCCAGCGGTCCAACGGCCGGGTTCGGCACCAGCTGATCAACTCGGGTAGTCCGGAGGGGGGTGTGACCTTCTCGCGAAGGCATTCCAAGACCACCTGGTCCAGGGCGCGCTGTGCCTCCGGCGGGTACGGCGGCGGGGGAACCGCCTGCTCGGGTTTCTCGGCGATCTCGATGACGGCCGTCGCGAGGACATTGAGCAGAGGTACTTCGATCACTCGCGACTCCCGGATTCCCGTGTCGGTGGAATCGGCTCCCGTGACGCGCGTTCGGCCAGGTGCTCGGTGCCGGATCGGCACCAGGCGCGGGCCGGGCAGTCGGCGCAGTGCGATCCAGGGGTGGGGGCGAAGCGGGTGTCATGCAGGAGCGGTTCGGCCAGCTCCGCGAGGAGCAGCCGGGCCTCCTCGACGGTGTCGGGACGGCTCGGGTCGAGCTGTTCCAGAGTGGGGGAATCCTCATGGAGCAGCTCCAGTTCGACCCGGGACCGCCGGATCGTCTCCAGGTCGGGCCGTGACGCCAGCATCATCACGGCGACGGCCAGTTGTGGATACCGTCGCATCAGTGGAACGCCCTGACCGGGCAGCCGGGAGACGGTCTTGGTTTCGCGCCAGAACCAGCCGCCGTCCCTGGTGTAGAGCAGATCCGGTGTCGCGATGAGGACCACGCCGAGGCTCGGTATGAGGACCGCTGAGGTGTGCTGGACCAGGACCTTCTCCTCGGGTCCCAAAGCGCCCAGGGGGCACAGGGTGCGGTGCCAGCCGAGCATGGCGGTGGCCTGGCGCGCGATCCGTCCGGTGAGCCGGTGCCCGCCGGCCTCCCAGTCGTCAGGGTCCTCGGGGCCGGCGGGATAGCGACAGCTGTGCCCGGGCCCGGCGCTGTGCCGCTCGTTGAGCCAGGCATCCACGGCCCGGCCTCGGCGTGTCTCCTCGGACTCGTTGTCCTCCGCGGAGCGGAGATTGAGCTGTCGCTCGAGGTGGTAGCGAGCCGGGCAGGAGCGGTAGGTCCGCAGGTCCCAGGCGGAGATGTCCCTGCGGGAGCGCTGCGGCGATGGGGTTCCTGGCCACAGCCCTTCGGCTCGGCGCAGGGAACGGCACCCTTCGATGGCCTTGCAATCAGTGCAACTCGGTCCTGGCCGGGTTGCGATGTCGGTCTCGGCGCGGGCCAGCAGCGGGGTGGTGTGTGCGGCGAATGCTGCGGCGGCCTCGCGCGTCGACCAGTCCAGAAGGAGTGTCGAGTCGCCTGCGGCGCAGCCGAATTCGTACACCCTGACGCGGTCGGGGCTGCGGAACGCCGAGTCGTCCGGTCGGGCACAGGGCTTGCCGAAGGGGGGACGTCTGGACGGCACTCCTCGGAAGAGGACGTGGGCGATGGCGGCCTGCTCGGCGACCGATCGGTTCTGCTTCGCCTTCCCGTAGGACGGGAGCCACAGTTCACGGAGACTTCCGTCGGCCGACTCGTAGCGCCGTCCCCAGGCCGTGTACTCGCGGACGGCCACGGTGTCGAGGTCGTCCGGGTCGGTGCGGTGTCCCCGGAAGGCGACCCACTCGAGGTTCCGCAAGGGGTGTGTGGGCAGGACTCCGGTGGTGGAAGCTTGCTGGTGCCGGCGGGCAGCGACGAAGCGAGTGATGGCCTGTGCGGTCCAGTCGAGCAAGGATGGGTGAGCGGGCGGCCCGTACCCGAACGCTCCCTGACTGGCGAAGAGTTGCTCGATCACCTGGTCAACTGGCTGGTCCTGGTGCTCGATCAGGTCCAAGGCCGTCATGAACGGTGCCATGCCGAAGGTCTGGAGCCCAGGCCGCCGCGGGGGTTGGCGCGAGCTCGGCCGGATCAGCGGTCGGAGCTTGGCTGCCTTGGCCCGTGGACAGGCATTTGGTTCCTCCCGTGCGGCCGTGCTGGACAGCCGGAGCAGCCAGCCGTCCCCTGTGAGGCCTGGCGGCGGTATCGGGCGGTTCACGGGATCCTCCGTGGCAGATGGACGCCTTGCGTGGTGAAGCTGCCGGGGCATGACGACCGGAGGAGCATCGCAGAGGTAGCTGAACGGGGTCAACGTGTCACTGAGCGCCATGGATGCGTACTAAAGTGTGCGCGAGATGCGGACGGCGTGCCGAATTGATGCGCGCTCGGCACGATTGGGGGACTGTGGACGACCACGAGCTGCTACCGGGCGAACGGGTGGACGGGCGCTACGAGGTGGTCGAGCCGAAGGGCAAGGGTGGCATGGCCCGGGTGTACCGGGCGATCGACTTGACCGACGGCGGTGCCGTGGCTCTGAAGTTCATGCGCTCGGATCGGGAATACCTCAAGCGGCTCGATCCTGACGAGCGAGGCCGGGAATGGAAGACACTCGTTGCCCGCTTCGAGCGGGAGGTCCACCAGCTCGGCAGGCTGCGTCACCCGGGCATCCCCCGGCTCCTCGGACACGGGGTGCACCGCAGTGAGCGGTACCTCGCGATGGAGTACATCGATGGCCGGACGCTGTACGACATCCTCAAGCAGCGCAGTCCGTTTCCGCTCGCTGCGGCTGCGGCCACAGCGGTTCAGGTGATTGACGCCCTCATGTGCATTCATGCGCTGCCGCTGGTGCACCGGGACATCAAGCCCATGAACATCATGATCGCCCTCTCGGGTCTGGTTTCCGTGGTCGACCTCGGCATCGCCAAACCGCTCGGTGTCGGCGTTCCCCAGCTGACAGTCCATCAGTCCACTCTCGGGAGTCACGGATACAAGTCGCCCGAGCAGTTGCTGGATCGTCAACCCACCGTGGCCAGCGACATCTACAGCCTCTGCTGCGTTCTCTACCTTCTCTTCGAGGGAAAACCCCCGCACGATGGCCAGAGCGAGGGCGCCCTGCGCGATCAGCACCTGTACGAGCAGCCGAAGCCGTTCGGGTCGGCGGTCCCGGCGGATGTGGCTGAAGTCATTCTGAGGGGGCTGGCCAAGGACTATCAGGAGAGGCCTTCGCTCGGCGAGATCCGCGAAGTGATGGCCGGACATCTCCCGGCGCCCGGCGACCCTCCTCCCTCGCCCCGCCTCGAATACGACCCGACCATTCCGTTCCGGCTGTTGGAAAGCGCCGTTCCGGCGACCGGGGCCGGCGACGAGGACGTTGAACCGCAGGCGGACATGCCCTGGGTGGGGCCGGCCGATCTCAGGAAGGCCATGGAGGCGGTCCGGGTGCTGCTGGAAAGTGGGAATCCGGCAGGCGACGAGGTGGTGGAGCGGATCGAGGAACTTGCCAGGCTGGCGGTCCTGGGCCAGGAGCAGTTGGGTCTGCGACGTCTTGTGGTTCGCGATGCGCTCTTCCTGGCGGCCAACGGGCTCAGGGTGGAGGCGGGGGCAGGGAGACACGCGTGCCGTCTGTACGAGGGGATCGCGAGGGACCTCGCGCACGCCGACGGGCCGGAGGAGCGTGCCGCCGCGATCACCGCACGGCTTCGCGCAGCCGAGTGCCGGTTGGATCTCGGTGAGAGCGCGCCGACACTTGCGGTGCTTGGGGAGGCGGCCCGGATCATGTCCGAGCTTCCTGCAGCCTTCCGGGGCGAGCCGGAATGCGCTCGTGGGGAGCTTGAGGAGAAGTACGTCGCGCGGGCGCAGTCCGCCGAGCAGGCGCGGCGGGTGGTTCACGACCTTCGTCAGCAATTCATGTGACGGCCTGTCTAGTCGTGGAATCGCTCAAGTACACCTCGGCTTGAACGGGCCGAGCTGCGACGCCCTGATCACCGCCCTGCGTCGGCTCCGTGACCCGAAGCTGCTCTCGTGCGTACAAGGAATGTCGCCGTCTGTCACACCAGGGCTGCGCGCGGATGCGAGGTCGGGGGTTCTGGCCGGTGCGTCGGTGCGTCCGCGTACTGTGGTGGCGGGCAGAGGGGAGGAAAGCAGTTGCGCAGGGTGCCGCCGGAGATGTTCCGGTTCACGACGGGGGACAAAGCCGAACTCTACGGTGCGATCCTCCGGGCCTTCGGCGCGGCCAACGAACGGTTGGAGACCGCGCTCGGGCTGGACGAGGTCCGCACCCGTCTGCGGACGGTCGGCTGGCTCGACGCGGTCCACGACGACGACCTCCAGGAGGCGCTGAGAAAGCTCAGGGAGTGGCAGCTGCTGGACGTCGTCCAGAACCACGCGGAGAACTACCGCACCGCTGAGGAGTACGAGCGCCGCAACCTCCAGTACTCGCTGACCCGGCGCGGCGAGGCCGCGTTCGCCGGGGTCGAGCACGCCCTGTCCGTACTCGCCTCGACGGGGGCGCTCCAGACCGCGGTGCTGGAGGCGATCGCGGACCGGCTCGACGAACTGTACGTCCTGCTGGGCGACACCGCCTCCTCGGACCGCCGGGTCTTCACCACGCTGCAGGAGCTGGAGGGCCACCTGGAGGCGCTGCTGGCCAACACCAAGGCGTTCAACGGCGAGTTGCAGCGCCTGCTGCGTGCCGAAGGTGCGGACCTGGCGACCTTCCGCGAGGTGAAGGCCGCGACGGTGGCCTACCTCCAGGAGTTCCTCGTCAACCTCGACCAGCGAGGTCAGACGGTGGCCACCGCGGTGGAGCGGGTCCAGCAGCGCGGGCTCAGCCTGCTGCACGAGCGGGCACTGCGGGGCGCCGAGCTGCCGCCGGCCGCCGACGGCGATCCCGCGCCGGCCTGGCTGGAGCGGCGCCGGGCGCGCTGGGAGGGCCTTCGGGCCTGGTTCCGGCCGGCGGACGGGTCACGACCCCGGGTGGAACAGCTGCACGACGTCGCGCGTCGCGCGATCGTGACGCTCCTCCAGGTCCTCGACCGGATCACCGAGTCACGGCGCCGCTCGTCCAGCGCGGTGCAGGACTTCCGGGAACTGGCCCGCTGGTTCGCCGCGGCGCCCGGCGAGGACGACATGCATCGCCTGTGGTCGGCCGCCTTCGGGCTCGGGCCGGCCCGCCACGCCCATCTCGCCCACCCGGACGCGGAGTTGGTGCCGTCATCGGGGACGTGGGCGCAGGCCCCGCCGGTGGAGGTCTCGGCCCTGCTGCGCACCAGTGGTCGCACCGAGCGGTTCACGCGCACCGGCAAGGTGCGCGACACCGGAGGGATCAAGGCGGCCCGGGCCGAGCGGGCCCGGAAGGAGCGAGCCGAACTCGAAGCGGCCTGGGACCTCCTGGGCACCGACGGCCCGGTACGGCTCTCCGGCTTCGGCACGCTGGACCACGCCGTCTTCGAGCGGCTGCTCGACCTCCTCGGCCGGGCGCTGGTCGTCCGGCCGGACGGCAGCGGAGCGCGTCGGGCGGTTACCTCGGACGGCCGCGTCGAGATCGTCCTCCGGCCGTTGCCCGGTGGCGGACGAGCCGTCCTGCGGACGCCTCGGGGGACTCTGGAGGGGCCTGACTACCTGGTGGAGATCCGCAGCCCGGGCAGCGCGCGACAGTCCGCCGGACGGGAGACGGGATGAGCACCCTCGCGAACCAACTGGTCCTGGCCGAGCGGCAGGACGTCGCCCGGGGCATCAGACTGCTGCTCGGTCGGCCGCTGATCACCGAGCGCGGCGACCCGCCGGCCTTCGAGCTGATCCGCCGCCGCCAGGACCCGTTGACGAAGTGGTTCGACTACCACTGCGGCTGGCAGCTGGTGGTGGAGCCGCGCCTGGGGTACGCGCGGTTGTTCAAGATCCGGGCCGTCCCGGACGGCTCGCGCCCCGCCCGCCGATCGCGGTCCGGCAGGGCGCCGTTCGACCGCCGCCGCTATACGTTGCTGTGCGTCGTCGCGGCCGAACTGCTCCCGGTCCCGGTGACGACGGTCGGCCTGCTCGCCGACCGCGTCGTCCAGGCCTGCGCCGCCGACGAGGCGCTGCCGCCCTTCGACACGGCGAGCAGGCCCGAGCGGATGGCCTTCGTGGACGTCCTCAAACTGCTGGAGTCCTACGGCGCGCTCCTCACCGTGGACGGCGTCACCGAGAGCTTCGCCGACTCGGCGCAGGCCAAGGTGCTCTACCGCGTGGACGCCACCGTGCTGATGCGGCTGCTCGCCGCGCCCGTCGGGCCGTCCCGGCTGGCCGTACCGGCGGAGGAGATACCGCTGCGGTACGAGGAACTCCTGCGCGGCACCGTGCGCGAGAGCCGCTACGGTGGTGCCGACGCCTCCGACGCGCAACGCAACCTCCGGCTGCGGCACTCGCTGCTGCGCCGGCTCTTCGACGATCCCGTCCTCCACCACGACGAGCTCTCCGCCGACGAACTGGCCTACCTCACCTCGCCGACCGGCCGCCAGATCGTCCGGCGCGCCGCCGAGCAGGCCGGTTTCGTCCTGGAGGAACGGGCCGACGGACTGCTGCTCGTCGACCCGGACGGGATCGCCACCGACAGTCGCTTCCCGGACGATTCCGCGACGGCCCGAGTGGCCGCCCTGCTCCTGCTGGAACCGCTGACGGCTGCCCCGGGTGGGCTGACACCGGAACAGCTCACGGCCGAGGCGAACGAACTCCTGCGGCGCTTCCCGCAGTGGGCGAAGAGCTACCAGTCGGAGGACGGAGCCCAGCGCCTGACGGCCGACGCGGTTCGCGTCCTGACCGACTTCGGCCTGGCCCGACGGATCGGCGACCGTACCGTCCCCCGCCCCGCGGCGTTCCGGTACCGGACCACCGTTGCCGACTGACCCGCAACCTGAACAGGGAACAACTCCGATGACCGTGACGGAACTTCCGCAGTCCCGCGCCTCCCGGGCGACGGCGGCAGGGGCGCGCTGGCAGCCCGCCAGGGCGGGCATCCTGAATGTCTGGCGCTACTACGACGAGACCTTCACCTTCCACGAGGGCCGACTGCTCCTACGGGGGCAGAACGGCACCGGCAAGTCCAAGGCGCTGGAGGTGCTGCTGCCGTTCCTGCTCGACGCCAGCCTGCGCCCCAACCGGTTGTCCACCTTCGGCGGCTCCGAGCGCACCATGCACTGGAATCTGATGGGCGAGGGCACCTCGGGAAAGACCCGCGTCGGGTACGTGTGGCTGGAGTTCGTCCGCGACGACGGAGCGGACGACGGGGGCGGCACCGCCCGCTTCACCTGCGGCGCCAGACTCCAGGCCAGCGTGCACACCACCAACGTCACCGCCGACTACTTCACCACCGGCGCACGGATCGATCGTCCCGGGGGCCTCGTCCTGGTCAACGACGCGGGCCAGCCGCTCACCCGCGCAGCCCTCGCCGAAGCCCTGCAAGGCCGGGGCGAGCTGCACGGATCACCGACCGACTACCGCACCACGGTCCGCAGCACGCTCTTCCCCGGGCTGAACGAGCAACGCTACGACGCCCTGATCACCGCCCTGCTCCAGCTCCGCACCCCCAAGCTGTCCGAGCGCCTGGATCCGTCGTTGCTGTCCTCCCTGCTCTCCCGAGCCCTGCCCCCGCTGGGCCAGGGCGAGATCACCGAACTGGCCGAGGGCTTCGAACGCCTCGACCGCCAGCGTGAACACCTGAAGACCCTGGACGACGAGGTGGCCGCGGCCACCGCCGTCGCGAACCAGCAACGCGGCTACGCCCAGCGCGTCCTGCGCGCCGGGGCAGCGGCGCTCATCTCGGCGACGACCGAGATGGACAACCTCACCCGCATCGCCCGCGAGAGCGAGGAGGAGCACGCCGAAGCCCTGCGCCGGCGTGACGAGAGCAGGGAGGCGAAGGAGGAGCTCGAACACCGGCGACAGGAGATCGACGGCGCCATCGAGGGGCTGCTCGACTCCGAGGTCTACCGGCAGGGTCTGGAACTCGACCAGCTCCGCCGCAGGGCCGACCAGGCCGCCGGGACGGCCGACCGTCTCCGCGCCGCCGCCGACCGGAAGGCCCGCACAGCCGACGAGGACGCCGAGCGCGCCGACGACGCGCGGCTGCGCTCCGAGCAGTGGACCGAACACACCCGCGCCGCCCGGGAGGACACCCGGGGCGCGGCGCGGCGAGCAGCCATGGAGTCCGTCTGCACCGAGGTGCAGACGGTACTCGACACCCCACCCGGCACGTCCGGGGACACGGGGGAGCAAGGGCGCACCGCACGCCGCCTGCTGCGTGGCGCGGTCGCCTCGCGGCACGGACAGATCACCCGGGTCCGCGCCGCGGTCGAACACCACGAGCGGTCCGTCTCGGACCGGACGACAGCGGAGCACCACCTCGACACGGCGCGCGAGCGCCTGGCCGAGGCGACCGCCCGGCGCGACGGGAACGCCCGCGCCTACGAGTCCGCCGTCGACGCGCACGCCGACCTGCTGCGCCGGTGGGCGACGGCGGACTGCACCGAGCTGCACGTCGACGACGCCGAGGAGCTCGCCTCCCGCGCCGCCGTCGAGACCGACGTCCTCGCGCTGGTCGAGGCCGCTGCCCGCGTGGCGGAGGGCGCCATCACCGCCGAGGAGACGACCGCCCGGGCCGGTCGGGACGACGCCCGCGCCCGGCGCGACCGGTTCGCCGAGGAGCTGGCACGCACCGCGGCCGCGGCCGATCTGCCGCCGGTGCCGCCCCGCACCCGCACCGCCGACCGGTCGGCGCTGCCGGGCGCGCCACTATGGCGCCTGCTCTCGTTCCGGCCGGAGGTGCCGCCCGCCGACCAAGCAGGCATCGAAGCGGCCCTGGAAGCGGCCGGCCTGCTGGACGCCTGGCTGACCCCCGACGGCGGCATCGCCGTCGCGGGCCACGACACTCTGGTGGACCCGGCATCGGCGGTGCCCGCACCCGGCCCCTCGCTGCTCGACGTCCTGGCCCCCGAACCAGACGGTCCGGTGCCGGCCGGCCAGGTGCAGCGACTGCTTGCGGGCATCGCCTACGGCCCTACCCTCCCCGCTCTCCCGGGGGGTCACCCGGCCGCCGTGGCGGCCGACGGCGGCTGGCGGCTGGCGACGGCGGTCGGCTCCTGGGCCAAGGAGGAGTCCGGCCACATCGGAGCCGCGGCCCGGGAACGCGCCAGGCAGCGGCGGATCGCCGACCTCACCGCCGAACTGGCCGAGGCCGACACGACCGTCCAGGGTTTCGAGGCGCAGCTGCGCACCCTCGCCGACCGGCGGACGCGCCTCGGCGCCGACCTCCGCTCCCGGCCGCACCACCGGGAGGTGGACCAGGCCAAGCGCGCCTGGGAGCGGTCCGAGTCCGAGGTGGGCGCTCGCGAGGACGCCGTTCGCGAGGCCGTCGAACGGCTCGCACGGCAGGAGGACGCGGTCGCGGCCGCCCTGCGGGCACTCGCCGTCGCCTCGGCCGAGCACGCCCTGCCGACCGAACGCGCCGCGCTGGACGCGACTGCCACGGCCGTCGACGCGCTGCGGGAACTGGCCGACGTCTGGCTCGACTCCCACCTCGCCTGGGCGGCCGCCCGGCACGCCTGGGACACCGCCCGCAGCCACGCTGAAGCGTCCCGGGGCGCGGCGGCCGAGAGCCTGGACGAAGCCGAGACCGCCGAGGCCACCGCCCGCGGGCTCCGGGCCACGCTCCAGGCCGCCGAGAGCACCGTCGGCGAGGACTACCGCCAAGTGGCCACCCGGATCGGCGACTTCCGCACGGAGCTTGACCGGACCCGCCAGGAGATCGAAGCCGGCACCCGGGCACTCATCGCCCTCGAAGGCCGGATCGGCTCGCTGAGCGCCACCATGGCCCAGGACGCGGCCCGACGCGACGACGCCGTGGCGGCCCGCAACGGCGCCGCCCACGGCTTCCGCCGCCTCTGTGTCCTCGGATTCCCCGACGACGCGGGCCTCGGCCTCACCCTCACCGCCCTGGACGGCACGCGTGCCACCCTCGAAGCGGCGCGCGAGACCGCCGCCACCTGGCCCAACCTGCCGCACGGCGCCAGGAACCTCGGCGACTCCCTCAACCGCCTCTCCGAGGCCGTCCACCGCGCCCGTCAGAGCCTCAGCAGTCGTGCCGACCTCGAACTCGAAGCCGAAGAGGACATCCACGTCCTCACCGCCACCGTCGACGGCATCCGGGTCGGAGCGACCGGCCTCCTCTCCCTCCTCACCGGCGACCGGGACCGCAGCCAGGACGACATCACCACCGCCGAACGCAGTCTCTTCGACCGGACCCTCACCGGCGACACCCGCCGCCACCTCGCCTCCCGCATCCGCCAGGCCGGGGAACTCGTCGAGCGGATGAACGGCCACCTCGAACGGGTCCGCACCGCCTCACGGGTGGCCGTCCGTCTGGTGTGGCAGATCCACCCCGACCTGCCCGCCGGCACCCGGGCGGCCCGCGAACTGTTGCTCAAGGACCCGGCCCGGATCACCGAAGCCGACCGCGAGGCCCTGCACGCCTTCTTCCGGGGCCGCATCGAGGAGGCCAAGTCCCGTAACACGGCGTCCACATGGGAGGAGCAGCTTGCCGACGTCCTCGACTACACGGCCTGGCACCAGTTCGTCGTCAAGCTGGACCGCGCCAACGGCTCCGGTTGGCAACTGCTCACCAAGAAGCTCCACGGCGCGCTCTCGGGCGGCGAGAAGGCCATCGCCCTCCACCTGCCGCTCTTCGCTGCCGTGGCGGCCCACTACGAAGCGGTGCCGGAGTCGCCGCGACTGATCCTGCTCGACGAGGTCTTCGTCGGCGTCGACACCGTCAACCGCGGGCAGGTCTTCGGCCTCCTCGCGGCGCTCGACCTCGACCTGGTGCTCACCTCCGACCACGAGTGGTGCACCTACCGGGAGCTCTCCGGCATCGCCGTCCACCAGCTGATCACCGGCGGTGACGGCGACGATGCCGTCACCAGCGCCCGCTTCACCTGGACGGGCACCGACCTGCTGCCCGACGAGGCCGACGCGGAGGAACCGGCATGACGGTCCGTCACCCTCTCGACCTCCCTGAACTTCGACCTCTCTGGTCGGCCGTCCACGACCGTCTCTCGACCGGCCGCCCTGTCAGCCGGGTGCGATCCGGACCGCTCGGCGACGCAGGCCGGGAGGCGTTGGCCGACCTCCTCGGACTTGACCGGCTTCCCGATGCCGAGCCGACGATTTCCCTCGCCGGACTCGATGGTGCCGTGCTGGACGCCTGCGGCCGGCCGGTCCGGGACGTGGTGACCGCGATCCTCGGCCCGATCCGCGACCGGGCCGCCGAGCGCGACCGCAGGACCGGCCAACGCGACGCGCTGTGGGGGTGGTTGGCCGGCCATGATGTCGTCACCGCCCAGCCCGCCCTCCTGGAATGGGTCGGCCACCTACGCGCCAACGGCCTCGTCGACGGCTCACCCGATCGGACCCGGAGCCTGCTGACCGCCGCTCTGACCGTCCTCGCCGCACTTCCTGCCGACGGCGAGCCACTACCGGTCCTCGCCGCCCGCCTCCTCGACGGTGACTCGCACGCCCTCGACGACGGGACCCGGCTGTCCGGCCTCGTCCTGCGCGCCCTGGCAGTGCTGTACGACGCCGACCTGCCGGACAGCGCCGAGACCCGGCGAGTGCTCTGGAGCCGGGCCGGCGTCGCCGACGATCAGCTCTCCGCAACCGTGCTCGCCGTCGGTCTGCGCTTCGACGGCGAAGGCCCGGTCGCGCGGGTCTCCCGCATCTGCGCCGACGCCGGTCATCCCGTCAGCCTCACCCTCGCCCAACTCCGCACGCCCGGTGACTGCACTGGCCCTGCGGGACCGGTGCACATCACCGAGAACCCCAGCGTGCTCGCCCTGTCCCTGCGCCGCTTCGGTCACCACTGCCCGCCACTGGTCTGCACCTCCGGCTGGCCCAACACCGCCGTGATCCACCTGCTGCGTCGACTCGCCGACGACGGTGCGTCCCTGCGCTACCACGGAGACTTCGACGGCGAGGGCATCCGCATCGCGGCCCACGTCCTCGCCAAGACCGGAGCCGTCCCCTGGCGGATGGCAGCCGCCGACTACCGGGCCGCGGTGTCGCGGGTTCCCCTGGGCCCCGATCCGGGTCGCCTCACGCCCGCTCCATGGGACCGGACGCTCGTCGGCTCCATGGCCGAACTGCGTACCGCAGTGGTCGAAGAGGTGGTAGCCGACCTTCTCCTCGACGATTTGGCAGACCACCGACACGGATAGAATGACAGCCCGTCCGACGGGCTGAGGGGTTCAATCAGCGCTTCGGCCTCGTCCACGTCGACTTCGCGACCCAACGCCGAACCCCGAGGGCGTCGTATGCCTGGTACCGCGACCTCATCGCCGCCCACCGGAGGCGGTCCACCACGTAGGTGGGCCGATTCTTCCCGTCACCTTGCTGTGGCGAAGTGGGGAAGTGGCGAAGTGGCTCCGTGACCGCCGCCCTGACCGGCTGGGCTGACTCGTCCTCCGCCGCCGGCGCGGGTGAGAGGCGGCGGTCGGCCGGAGCGCCGCTGTGCCGGCGCCTACAGCCGGCGGAACACGGAGATCAGGGTTTCGATCTCCTGTGCGGAGAGCTTGTCGGTGAGGTGGCGGCGTACTGCGGTGTCCAGGCCGGGGTGTACGGCGGTGATGGCCGCCCGTCCGGAGTCGGTGAGGGCGACGGTGACGCCGCCGGCGCGTTCGCGGGTGACGAGTCCGCGTTTGCCCATGCGGGTGAGCTGGTGGGAGACGCGCGTGCGGTCCCAGCCGAGTGACGCGGCGAGCTCGCTCTGGCGCAGGCTGCCTCCCGCCTTGTTGAGGTCGGCGAGGATCGTCAGGTCCGGTTCGGACAGGCCCGCCGCCTCGGCGGTGTCCGCGATCACGCGGGCGCGGACGACCTCGTGGGCGCGTTTGAAGGCGCTCCAGAAATCGACGGGCCCGCCCATGGCGTCGGTCGTGGCCTCGTCCGGAGCGGCGGCCTCCGCGTTCGGTGTTGACATATCAACGCGCCTCTTCCTAGTGTTGAGATGTCAACGCTAGCAGTCGGCTGCGCCCTCGGCAGCCCCTGTCGGCCGCGTCCATCCTTCCCGCCCCGCAGGAGGCACCGTGCAAACCCGACCCCTTGGAGCCGGCGGCCCGCAGGTCCCCCCGCTCGCACTGGGCTGCGCCGGCATGTCCGACCACACGGCCCCCGCCGACGAGGCCGACGCCATCGCCACGATCCGCACGGCCCTCGACGCCGGCGTCACCCTCCTCGACACCGCCGATTTCTACGGCATGGGCCACAACGAGGACCTCATCCGCCGTGCCCTGCGTGCCGGCGATCGCGAAAAGGCGCTGCTGAGCGTCAAGTTCGGCGCTCTGCGCGGCCCCGACGGATCCTTCGTCGGCATCGAGGGCCGTCCCGCCCACGTGAAGAACGCGCTCGCCTACTCGCTGCGCCGCCTCGGCGCCGACCACGTCGACATCTACCGCGCCGCCCGCCTCGCCCCCGACACCCCGGTCGAGGACACCATCGGCGCCCTCTCCGAGCTGGTCCAGGCCGGGTACGTGCGGCACATCGGGCTCTCCGAGGTGGGGCCCGAGACCATCCGCCGTGCCCATGCCGTTCACCCGATCTGCGATGTTCAGATCGAATACTCCCTGTTCAGCCGTGGTCCCGAGGCCAACGGCATCCTGGACACCTGCCGCGAGTCGGGGATCGGCGTCACCGCCTACGGGGTCCTCGCGCACGGCCTGCTCACCGGCACGTACCGGCAACCCGCCGGAGGCGACCCGCGCGCCCACTGGCTGCCCCGATTCCACCCCGACAACCTTGCCGCGAATCTCACCCTCGTCGAACGGTTGCGGCCTCTCGCCGACGCGCGCGGCATCAGCGTCGCGCAACTCGCCACCGCCTGGGTCATCGCCCGGAGCCGCGAGCGCGGCACCGTCGTGGCCGTCCTGGGCGCCCGGCGACCCCACCGCGTCGCGGAGGCCCTGGCCGCAGCCGACGTCGCCCTGACCGACGCGGACCTCCGCGCGATCGACGAGGCCGTCCCAGCCGATGCGGTGGCCGGAACCCGCTACGCCGCGCCCCTCATGGCGCTGCTGGACTCCGAACGCGGCCCGGATCCGTCGGCAAGCGCACGGAACTGACCGCCGACGGCCGACCGGACTCCCGTGCCCACCGGGCGCGGATCTCCGCCCCATCCACCCACAGAACAGGCTGCGCATCGTGAACACCTCTGCGTCACCGCTCACCGAGCTGGTCCGGTCCGAGAAGCCGATCGGAGTAGGGATCATCGGCCTCGGGGCGCACGGCAGTTGGGCCGAACGCTCCCACCTGCCGGCGCTGCGGGCCGTCCCGGGGTACGAGTTGAAGGCCCTGAGTACGAGTTCGAAGCAGTCGGCGGAGCGTTCCGGACAGAAGCACGGCGTCTCCCGAACCTTCGGGACGGCGGCCGAACTGGTCGCCTGCGAGGAGGTGGACCTCGTGGTCGTGGCGGTGAAGGTGCCGCACCACCGGGAACTGGTGCGGACGGCGCTGAGCGCGGGCAAGAGCGTGCTGTGCGAGTGGCCCTTGGGCAACGGGCTCGCGGAGGCCGAGGAGATGGCGCGGGAAGCGCGCAGCCGCGCTGTGCCGACCGTCGTCGGACTCCAGGCGCGGTCGCATCCGGCCCTCGCGTACGCACGGGATCTGGTGGCCGACGGCTACGTGGGGGAGGTGCTGTCGACGACGGTCGTCGGCTCCGGCGGTGCCTGGGGCGCCACCGTCGGCCCCGGCGATCAGTACGTGCTCGACGCCGCCAACGGCGCAACACTGCTGACCATTCCTTTCGGCCACACCCTCGACGGACTCGCGTCCGTCCTGGGGGAGCCCGAGGGGCTGCGGATCCGACTGGCGTCGCGGCGTACGTCGGCCATGGACACCGAGAGCGGACAGCCCGTGCCCATGACCGCCGCTGACCAGGTGGTGGCCTCGGGACGGCTGCCGGGCGGCGCGGTGGTCACCTTCCACTACCGCGGAGGCATGTCCCGGGGCACCAACTTCCGCTGGGAGATCAACGGCACCGAGGGCGACCTCGTCCTCACCGCCCCGGTCGGCCATCCCCAGCTCAGCCCGGTCGCCCTCGAAGGCGGCCGCGGAACCTCCCCCGGACTCGCTCCCCTGCCGGTGCCGGAGTCGTACGTTCGCGTCCCGCACCTCGATCCCCGAGCCGACGCGCCGCTCTACGCGGTCGCTCACGCCTACCAGAAGTTCCTGGACGACCTGCGCGAGGGTACGTCGGCGGTACCCGATTTCGCGCACGGCGCCGCCCGGCACCGCAGCATCGAATCCGCCGTGACGACAGACCGACCTGACGTGCCGACCTCACGTGCGCCCGCGGTCCGCTGTGGTGACCACCGCTGTGGCGACTACCCGACCGCCGCCGGGGAGCGGGGTGCTTCGGCGGCGGTGTGCGGCTGGTAGAAGTCGGTGTGTCCTTCGACGTGGAGGTGGGGCAGGCGGCGGTCCAGCCAGCCGGGCAGCCACCAGTTGCCGCGGCCGAGCAGGTGCATCACGGCCGGTACCAGCAGCAGTCGGACCAGCGTGGCGTCGATCAGGATGGCCGACCCCATGCCGACGCCGATGACCTTGATCGGCAGGTCGGGCGCCGGGACGAAGGCCGCGAACACGGCGACCATGATGGCCGCCGCCGCGGTGATCACCCGCGCGGTGCCCGCCAGTCCGCTGACGATGGACTCCGCGTTGTCGTCGGTGCGCAGCCAGGCCTCACGCATCCGGCTCACCAGGAAGACCTCGTAGTCCATCGAGAGGCCGAACAGGACGGCGAAGGTCAGCACCGGGACGAAGGCCGGCAGCGGGGTGGGGCTGTCGATGCCGATCAACCGGCCGGCGGTGCCGCCTTCGAGGACGAGGGCGACCACGCCGTACGCGGCGCCGACGGAGAGCAGGTTCATCACCGCGGCCTTGAGGGCCACGGCGAGGCTGCGGAAGGCGACCAGGAGCAGGAGCATCGACACCGTGACCACGCCGCCGACGAGCAGCGGGATGCGGCCGGCGATGTTGTCGGTGCTGTCGATCGCGGCGGCGGTCGCCCCGCCGACGTGCACCCGGACGCCGGGGCCGACCGCGGCCGGGATGACGTGATCGCGGAGGTCGCGGACCAGGGTCTTGGTGGCGCCGGACTGCGGACCGCTGTCCGGGACGACGGTGAGCAGCAGCGAGCGGCCGTCGGCGCCGGGCACCGGCGGGCTCACGGCCGTGACGCCGGGCACCGCCTTCAGCGCGGCGGGCAGCGAGGCCGTCGCGTCGGCGGGGGTGCCCGGCGCCGACTCGGCGACCAGGACCAGCGGTCCGTTGCTGCCCGGTCCGAATCCGGCGGCCACCGTGTCGTACGCCAGCCGGTTCGAGCGCCCGGCGGGGTCGTTGCCCGCGTCGGGGAAGCCGAAGCGCACGCCGAGGAACGGCGCCGCGAGCGCCAGCAGCACGACGACCCCGGTGACGGCGCCGAGGACGCGGTGACGTTCGACGAGCCTGCTCCAGCGCAGCCAGCCGGCGCCCACCGGGCTCCCGCCCCGGGCGGCGCGGCGCCGGGGCACGGGCAGCCGGAGGCGCTCGACGTGGCGGCCGAGGTAGCCGAGCAGGGCGGGGAAGAGGGTGGCGGACGCGGCGATCACGACGAGCACGGAGAGGATCGCCGAGACCGCGGCGCCGCGCATGAACGACAGGCCCATCGCGAACAGCCCGAGCATGCTGACCACCACGGTCATCCCGGCGACCACGACCGCGCGGCCCGCGGTGTCCAGCGCGGCGACCGTGGCGGCCTCGGGGTCGAGTCCCTCGGCGCGCCACTCGCGGAACCGGGTGACCAGCAGCAGCGCGTAGTCGATGCCGACGCCGATCCCCAGCATCGCGGCGAGCGAGGTCGACCAGTCCGGGACCGGCATGATCGCGGCGAGGACCGGCAGCAGGGCGCTGCTGACCGCGAGCCCGCCGAGCGCGGTGAGCATCGGCAGGCCGGCGGCCACGACCGAGCCGAAGGTGATCACCAGGATCACGGCGGCGGCCGCGATGCCGATGGCCTCCGAGCCGATCGCGCCCTGCTCGGCCTGCTGGACCGTCATGCCGCCGAGGTGGACGCGCACGCCGCCGTCGACGGAGCGGGCGAGGTCGAGCAGCCGCTGGGTGTCCGCCTTCGGCATGTCGGGGGCGACGGCGACGTCCAGGCGGATCTGCCCGAGGGCGGTGCGGCCGTCGGCCGACACCCTGCCGCGCGGGCCGTACGGGTCGTCGATGCCGTTGACGTGCGGCACCTGGGCCATCCGGGCGAGCAGGTCCTTGACCCGGTCGCGGGTGGCGGCGTCGGTCACGCTGCCGTCGGTGGTCAGTACCAGGCTGATCGACTCACCGCCCAGCCCGGGGAAGTCCCGTGCCAGCAGCTGCTGGGCCTGCTGGGAGTCCGAGCCGGGCGCGGTGTAGTCCGCGCTGTACTTGCCGCCGAGGCCGGCCGAGAGGCCGAAGGCCGCGCCGGCGGCGAGCAGCCAGAGCAGCACCGTGCGGCCCCGGTTGCGGAAGCTCCAACCGGCTATTCGGCCGAGCGGGCCGGGCCTGTGCGGCCCGTTCCCCCCGGCGGCCGTCCGCCGGTCCTCGCGCGGTCCCTGGGACATAGTGGTCCTCCGTGCGTCGTCAGGGGCGCGGCCCCCGGCAGAGCGTTACGCTTCATAACGGGTCTTATGAAGCGTAACGTTTCCTTCGACGGGTACGGATTGTCAATGCGGTGACCGGTGCAGCGAGCCGATGGAGATGTGATGACGGGTGGGGCGACCGAGGAGGGCGGGGGGCGGAGCCGCCGTGAGCGGCTGCGCGCCGACACCGTGGAGGAGATCAAGCACACGGCCCTGGGCCTGATCGTCGAGCGCGGCGCGGCGAACCTCCGCTTCACCGACATCGCCCGCGTCATGGGGATGACCCCGCCCGCGCTGTACCGCTACTTCGCCGACCGGGACGAGCTGCTCACCGCCCTGGTCGCCGACTCGTACGACAGCCTGTCGGACGCGTTGGCGGCGACCGGCGGGACCGTGCCGCCGGACGACCTGGACGGACGCTTCGTGGCCACCTGCACCGGCTACCGCACCTGGGCGCAGCGGAATCCGGAGCGCTTCGCCCTCATCTTCGGCTCCCCCGTGCCCGGGTACGCGGCCCCGCCGGACGGGCCGACCGTGGTGGCCGCCCGGCGGGCGATGGAGCACATGGCCGAACTCGTCGCCGACACGGCCGAGCGCGGCCGGCTCGGCAGCCCACTGGTGCCGGACGCGGGGGAGGCCCTGATGCTGGCCTGGGCCACCGTGCACGGCTTCGTCGCCCTGGAGGCGCACGGCCACTTCCACGCGCTCGACCAGGACGCGCGGGACCGCCTCTTCGCGGTCCAGGCGGGCGTCGCCGCGCGCACCGCGGGCCTGTCGCCGGCCGCGGACCGGTGGTGACCAGGGCCCGCGCGGCGGACGGTCACAGCCGCCGCTGACGTATCGCCACCCGTCCGACGGGTGTCCCGGTCGATCCTCGGTGGGCCCCGGCGGCGGCGGGCACCGCGCGTGGCGCGGCCGAACGGGCGAATCCCACCCGCTGACGGGCGGTGACCGAACGTACGGCTCGACACCGGCCGGCCACGGAGTGTAGCCATACAGTGCTTCGGCCGGTGTGGTGCACGTGGGGCGGGAGAGGGACCGGTGGCCCGTGCGGTCGGGACGGGGCGCCGGGCAGGATGGAGTGCGGCAGGGAGGTGGGCGGATGAGAGGGCTCAGCGTCGGCGGTGCCGGGGTTGCCACGGCCCTCGCGGCCGCCGGGACCATGCTGGTGTGCGTGGCGGCCTGGTCGCTCCTCGCGCTGACCCACCCCGGGGTCGGGGGCGTCAGCGACCAGTACCTCTACAACGGCGTCTGGGTGGCGGTCGGCCTGGCGTTCACGCTCGCCGGCCTGTTCCTGGTGGTGAACCGGAACGGCCAGGCCCTGGGGGCGCTGCTGCTGTTCGCCGGTCTGCTGCAGTCCTTGCGCATGGTGACGCTGCTGGCGGCCGCGTTGGCCGGAGCCGGACCGACGGCCGTCACGGTGGTCGCGGGGGTGATGCTGGCCGCCGACATCGCCAACGCCTCCGTGGTGATCGGCTTCCCGCTCTGGCTTCCCGACGGCAGGTTGCTCGGCGGGGCCTGGCGCGGCATCACCGCCTCGGTGGCCGCCTGGAGCGCCCTGCTCGCCTTCGGCAACACCGCACAGGTGCCCGCGTGGTACGGCCTGCCCAACCCGCTCCACCACACCGCGCTGTTCGCCTGGCTGGACGGGTGGCTCAGCCCGTACGCCGTCAGGGAGTTCGCCGCGACCCTGGTGTTCACCCTGACGGTGGCCGCGGTCCGCTGCTGGCGCCTGCCCGGACCGCACCCGTACCTGCGGGCGGTGATCGCCGCCTACCTGCTCTGGTGCGTGCTGGCCGTCGTCCCGCACTTCGTCGGCGAGTGGCTGCCCTACGCGGTCGTCGTGGCCGGTGAGGCCGCCTGGATGCTGGTGCCGATGGCCGCCTTCCGCCGTGACCGCCAACTCTCGCTGGACCGGGCCACCCGGCGCTACCTGGCGGCGTTCGCGTTCTGCGCGCTGCTGTTCGTCGGCGCCCTGCTCACCGCCTGCCTGACGTACCGCCTGCTGCCCACCGCCGGGCCCGGCGCGCGTTGGTGGCAGGTGGTGGCGGCCGGGGCCGTGGGTGCGCTGCTGCGGCCCACCGCCCGGGCGGTGGGCCGCGCCGTGGACCGGTACTACTACGGCGAGCGGGCCCACCCGTACCAGCTGGTCCGGCAGCTGGCGGAGCGGATGAGCCATGCCGTCGACCCGGCGGACGCGCCGCCGCTGCTCTGCCGGACGGTGGTGCAGGCCCTCGGGCTGCCGGCCGCCGTGGTCCGGGTGCGGACCCGGAGCGGGCCGCGGGAGCTGGCCCGGCTCGGGACGGTCGAGCCGCCCGGCGTCCGCTTCCCCCTCACCTACGAGGGCGCCGAGATCGGCGAGCTGCTGGTGCCGCCCCGCCTCGGGCAGTCCGAGCTGGACCGGCAGGACCGCGAGGTGCTGGGCCTCCTCGCGGACCAGGCATCGCCCGCGATCGCTTCGCTCGGCCTGTCCGAGGACCTCCGGGCCAGCCGGGAGCAGCTCGTCCTGGCCCGCGAGGAGGAGCGCCGCCGTCTGCGCCACGACCTCCACGACGGCCTCGGTCCCGCCCTCTCCGGCCTGCGCCTGCGCATCGACGCCGCCGGCACCGACCTGCCCGACGGCTCCGGGGCCGCCGCCTCGCTCACCGCGGCCTCCGCGGGCATCGGCCAGGCGATCACCGAACTCCGGCGGATCACCGGCGGCCTGACGCCCGGCCCCCTCGACAGCAAGGGCCTGGCCGACGCGCTCCGCCGACTTGCCGACACCCTCGGCAGCCAGGCCCTCCGGATCACCCTCGACCTGCGACCCGACCCGCTGCCCGCGCTCTCCGCCGCCGTCGAGGTCGCCGTCTACCGGATCAGTGGTGAGGCCCTGAACAACGTGGTCCGGCACTCGGGTGCCACCGCCGCCAGGCTCAGCCTCCGCGCCCTCTCCGACCGCGTCACCGTCGAGGTCGCCGACAACGGCGCGGGCTTCGCCGACCGCGACTCCACGTCCGGCGTGGGCCTCCGCTCCATGGCCGAACGCGCCGAAGAGCTCGGCGGCACCTTCACCGCCGGCAACGCCCCCGCCGGTGCCGTCGTCCGCGCCGTCCTCCCCCGCGGCCGCGCCGACTGATCCGGGAGGTGGTCGTCGGGAGGTGGTCGGCGGGCGGCGGGAGTGGCCGGCGGGAGTGGGTGGTGGGCTGGGTAGGGTGCCGGGCATGAGCCGGAACGTGAGTGGTGCCGCGGGTGTCGGAGACCTGGTGATCGTCGGGGCGGCGGCGGTGGGTGGGGAGTTCGCGGGGGCGGCGCAGGCGATCTTGGCGGAGTTGGTGCTGGGGGGCGCCGCGTTGGGGTGGGTGGAGCCGCCGTCGCTGGAGGAGGTGGCGGCGCTGGTGGAGGAGGTGGTGGCGCGGTCGCGGGCCGGGGACGGGGCGTTGCGGGTGGCGTACCTGGGCGGGCGCCCGGTCGGCTTCGGCTACTGGCTGCGCCACCGGCGGCCGACGCACCGTCCGCACGCGGAGCTGGAGAAGCTCGCGGTGGCCGCCGACGCCCAGGGGCGGGGCATCGGGCGGGCGCTGACCACGGCGTTGATCGCGGACGCGAGGGCCGCGGGCATCGAGGTGCTCACCCTCGACGCCCGCGGCGACAACGCCGACGCGCTGCACCTGTACTACTCGCTCGGCTTCACCGAGTACGGGCGGCTCCCGGACTACGTGGCCGTCGGGGAGCGCCGGTACGACAAGGTGTTCGCGATGGTGGACCTGCGCCGGGCCCACCCCCGGACCTGAACCGGCCCGGGGGTGGGCCCGGGGGTGAGCCCGGCGCAGGCCGGCGTCACGCGGTGGGCTGCCGCCGGTCGACCACCGCCCGGAGCTTGCCGCTGGTGGGCGTCCGTTCGAAGGCGGCGGAGGGGGCGGTCTCGACCGTGACGTCGAGCAGGGCCTCCGCGACGGCCGAGCCCAACTCCGGGACGGCGGCCAGGAACGCGGCGCGGGCGGTGGCCGCGGGCGGGGCGTAGCGCTCGTCGAGGCGGACGGTGACGTGCTCGCGCTCCGCGCCGGTGTCCAGGACCAGCTGGAGTTCGCCCTGGTAGCCGAACTCCTCCTGCGCCACCGCGCCGAGGCGCCGGACGTTGAGGAAGTACGTGCCGACCCGGACGACGTCCCCGTAGCGGCCGAGGAGTTCGATGCGGGGGGTGTGGCTGCCGCAGGGGCAGACGCCCTCGACGGCGCGGCCGAGGTCGCCGATCTGGTACCGCTCCAGGCGCTGCCCGGCCCGGGTGCGGCTGGTGAAGACCAGGCGGCCCGGCTGCCCGGCGGGCGCCGGGGTGTCGGCCTCAGGGGCCAGGATCTCCAGGGTGTGCAGGTCGGTCAGGACGTGGTGGACCGAACCCTCCGAGTGGGTGCACTGGTAGCCGAGCGGCCCCAGGTCGGTACTGCCGTACGCCGCCGAGCGGATCACCTCGACGCCGAACTCCTCGGTGAGCACACGGCGTTGCTCCGCCGTGAAGTGCTCGCCGCCGTAGAACACCTTGCGGATCCCGCCGTACGCGCGCAGCGCGGTGGCCTGGTCGTGGAACAGCTGCCAGAGGTACGAGGGCATGCCGAACACGGTGTCCGCCCGGTGCGTCACCAGGGCCTCGGCGGTGGCGGCGTGGTCGGGGCCGGCGGCGATCGGGAGCTGGGTGGCGTTGAGGCGCTCCAGGATCGAGAAGAAGCTGATGAAGCTCCCGTACATGCCGCCGCAGTAGAACAGGTTGGCGGCGCGGTCCCGGGCCGGGTCGAACCCGGCGGCGAGCAGGCCGTCGGCGGAGGCCCGCATCTGGGTGTCGTAGTCGGCGTTGGTGAACACCGACAGGGCCGGGGCCCCGGTGCTGCCGCCGCTGCGGAAGTGGAGGTGGGCGTGCTCGGGAGCGAGGGCGCCCAACTGCTCCTGCACCCCGGCCTTGTCCAGCAGCGGGCCGCTCGGTGCGGCGGGGACGAAGGCGGGGGCCGCCAGGTCGTCCAGGCAGGCGGTGGTGGCGAAGGCCTCGTCGGCCCGGACGCTGACCCGGCGGCTGTAGCGCTGGAGCGCGTACACGCCGTCGTGGGGCTCGCCGTGGTAGCCGTCGAGCATCCCGCCGACCGGGGTGACCCGCAGCACGCCGGCGGCGAGCACCGCCTGCGACAGCCGGGCGACGTCGGCCCGGCTGCCGCCGATCGCGGCGGTCTGCAGGTAGCGGCGCATCGGGCGCAGCACCGTCATGGCGGAGCCGCGGGGCAGCGGCTTGACCCAGACGCTGCGGTGGAGCGGCGAGGCGGCCAGGGCGGGGCGGGTGTCGGCGAGGACGCGCCAGGACCCGTCCTCGGCGGCCAGGACCCGGGTCAGGCCGAGGTGTTCCTCCAGGCGGGCGATGAGTTCGGTGGTGGTGACCTCGGCGTGCTCGGCCGGTTCGAGTGCGGGCCGGGGGAGGCGGGCGGAGGCCTCGGCGAGGTGGGCGGCGAAGCGCTCGGCGAAGGCGAAGACCTCGGTGGCGGCGGTGGTGCCCTCGGTGCCCTCGGTGCCCTCGGTGTCGAGGTAGATCACCTGGGGGCTGGAGCAGGCCTGCTGTTCGAAGCGGCAGACGTCGGCGGCCAGCGCGTCCAGGGTCCGCGGGTCCGACCAGGCGTCACGGGTCAGGTAGGCGAAGGAGATCCGGTGGCCCCACTCGACCAGGCGGCAGCCGGCCGGGACCAGTTCGGCGACCGAGCGGACGGCGTCCTCGCCGCCCCACACCGCCACCGCGTCGGCGGGCTCGCACAGCAGGCGCAGCCACTCGGTGCGGGAGGAGGGGAAGCGCAGTGCGACGATCCGGCGGGCCAGCGCGCCGGTCGGGTCGGCGGCGGCCAGCTCGGCGAGCAGGAGCTGGGGGAGCAGCGTGTCGTTGCTGCTGGTCTTGAGCACGTTGAGGTTGCCGGTGAGCAGGCCCTCGATCACGCTCAGCGGGGCCACGGCGGCGGCGTTGCCGGGGGCGATGTGGACCAGGAGCCCGACCGGCGCCCACGCCTCGAAGGTGGTCTCCCGGGCGTCGGGCCGGGTGAGCCGCTCGGGGCGCAGTCCGCCGAGTTCGCGCCGGAGCTTGAGTTCCAGGGCCGGGCGGGCGATCGCGCCGGTGATCTCGGCGAGCGTCGCGGCCGCTTCGTCCGGGTCGACACCGTCGCCGCCGGTGACGAGTTCGGCGAGGAGGCGGGTGCGGACCGCGCTGCCCGGCGTGGCGAGGGCGTCGGCGAGGCGTTGGCAGGCGCTCAACACCATTTCGGTGGGCAGGGGTTCGGCGAGGACGCGGGCGGCGAGCGCCGGGAGCTCGGCGAGCCGGCGGGCGGCCTCGGCGTCGTCGATGAACGAGCCCTGCCAGAAGTGGGGCCCGGTGCCGACGAGTTCACCCATCGCGGGCGCAACGGTCGCGGGCTCGGTGGCCACGGGCTCGGTGGTCATGGGTTCGGTGGTCACGACATCCCCTTCAGGAGTTCGGCGGCGGCCGCCGCGCAGTTGCGGTTCCGGCTGACCCCGGCGCGGCCGTGGATGGTGAACCACGGGGTGGGCAGCGGGCAGGGGCACTCCTGCCCGGGGTGCAGCGAGGCGAGGTCGCCCATGACGACGCTCTGCGCCGGCACCGAGGTGATGTACGGGGAGACGAGGTGGAGGAACCCGCGTTCGCCGTACGGCAGCGGTTCCAGGGTGCGGGTGTCGCGCACCGCCGCCCGCGACCAGACCGGGACGTGCAGGCGGTGGTGCCCGCACTCGATGTACGGCACGCAGTGCTCGACCGAGCCGAAGGTGTCGCGGATGCGGTCCGAGGGGATGCCCAGCTGCTCCGTCACTCCGGCGTAGAACTGCTCCTTGCCGATCTGCCGGTCGGTGTGCCCCTTCCAGCCGCCGCCGAGCAGGACCAGGGAACCGGCCGGGAGTCGCAGCGGCGGGAGGCCGAGGGCGCGCATGCGCTCCAGGGTGAAGTGGAGGAAGGACGGGAAGCCCAGGATCCGTACCGGCAGGCCCTCCTCGGCGTAGCGCTGCAGGGCCTCGATGCAGCCGTGGACGTCGAACTCGTGGCCGCTGCCGGTGTGCCGCAGCGCGTGGGTGGTGTGGTTCGCCGGGGCGAAGTCGCAGAGGTAGTTGTCCGTGAACGAGGTGCCGAGTTTCAGCTGCGGGGCCGGCTCGTAGCTGTACAGCAGGTAGTTGACGGGCTGGTCGGGCGTGATCCAGCCGTAGTGGTCGAAGATGCGGGCCACCATGCGCTGCGCGGAGCGGATCGTCCAGCTGTCGAAGAACATCTGCGACTTCTGGCCGGTGGTGCCGGAGGAGGTGAGGTGGAGGAACACGTCCTCGCGGGGGATGGAGAGCACCTCGTGGCGCTTGAAGAAGTTGGCGTGCACCAGGGGCGTGCGGATCCCCTCGCCGACGGTCGGCGCCGGGCTCTCCACCGGGCCGTCCAGCAGGGACCGGAGGAACGGCGAGCGCTGTGCGTGCCAGGCGTGGGACTCGGCCATCGCGGCGGCGAACAGGGCGTCGGTCTCCGGCCCGGCCGCGTACGGGGCGGCGAGGTCGCAGAGCTGCTGGACGTGCGTGAGCGCGGCCGGGTCGGGGACGGTGACCGGCGCGAGATGGGTGTTCACGGGTCGGTCGGCCGGGTGGTCGGCCGGGCTGTCAGTCAGGTGGTCAGTCATCGTGAGACCTCGGGAATGGGTAGGTAGGTCGACGTCCAGGCGGTCAGGTAGGCCAGCAGGTACGGCTGGAGCGGACTGCTGACGGCAGCGGCCCGGAAGTCGATCTGACGGCTGGTGCGGGACAGCACCACGTAGTCGTGGAACCGGTCGCCGATCCGGCGCATCGCCGGGTAGACGGCGCTCGGGATGAACCCGGCGGCCAGGAACGCGTCGAGCCCGGCGGTGTCGGCCAGCGGCAGCAGCGTCTCGACGTAGTCGGCGCCGGCCCGGGTGACGGCCGCCATCAGCGGTTCCAGCGCCCCGGTGAGGGCCGCCGGGGACGGGTGCACCGCGATCAGCGAGCAGCTCGCCGCGACCCGGTCCAGGTCGGCGTAGGCCTCGAACGCGCCGTCCGGCGGGGTGAGTACGGCGTTAGGGACGTGCAGCGGGAAGAACCGCTCCCCCGGATCGGGGAAGAGTTCGAGGAAGCGGCGGCGGACGAAGGCGGGTGCGGTGACCAGCTCCATCGGCGCGGTGACCGGCGCGGTCCGTCCCAGGGCCGGGGCGGGGGCGTCCGTCGGGCGGGGGTGCCCGTAGTCGACGCCGGTGCTCTGCCGGGCCGCCTCCAGCAGCGGGACCAGGGCCCGGGGCACGGCGTCGACGCGCTCCCGGCGGGCCAGGACGCCGTCGGCGTGCCGGGCGAACAGGGCGAGGCTCTCGCACCCGGCCACCTCGACGGCGTTCGGCATCAGGCCGAGCGCCTGGAAGCCGTTGCGGGAGAGGACCTGCTGGGGGCCGGGGGTGACCACCCGGGCGGTCGCGTAGACCGAGTCCAGGGTGCCGGCGGCGAAGGCGTCCGCGCAGACGGCGGCGGTCAGCTGTCCGGCCAGCCCGGCGCCGCGCTGGTCCGGATGGACCGCCAGGCCCACCAGTTTGCCGATCCGGCCGCCGGGGTCGGTCTGCACCGCCACCGAACCGGCCAGCCGGCCGGCACCCTCGGGGCGGGCGGTCAGCCAGTGGGTGTGCGGGTCGTCGATCAGACGGCGCATCTCGGCGGGGTCGCTGCCGAGCGCGACCGGGTAGCCGTGGCCGTAGACGTCGAAGTAGAGCTGCCGCAGCTGCGCGACGTCCTGCGGTACGGCCGGGGCGAGCGTCACGGTCATCGCACGGCCCCGTTCGGCTGCGCGGTGGCGGTGGCGGTGGCGGTGGCGGTGGCGGTGGCGGTGGCGGTGGTGTCGGTGCTCGTGGCCGGCGTCGTGGCCGGGGCCGGTTCGCGGCGGCCGGTCCACCACAGCGCGGCGGCGACCGGCAGCACGCCGACGGCCTGGACCAGGCACAGCGTGCGCGCCGGGAGGTGGTCGCCGAGCAGGCCGAACGCCAGCGAGGACACCGGGAAGGTCGCCCCGAGCAGCGCCTGCATGACGGCGAAGAAACCGGGGCGGTCCTCGGCCGGTACCAGGCGTTGGAACAGTGCCACGAACCGTACGCCGATCACGCCGACGCACCAGCCGGCGACGGCCATCGCCCCGACGGCCGGCGCCTGTCCCACGGCCAGGCCGGGCAGGCCGAGCGCGGCGGCCATCAGGCCCAGACAGCCGGCGCCGACCGCGGTCGGCGAGCCCGGGAGCCGGCCGCCCGTGAAGGAGCCCACCAGGGTGCCGGCGCCGAGGGCCGCCTCCAGCGCGGCGACGGTCGAGCCGTCGGCGTGCAGCACGGTCCGGGTGTACAGCGGCATCACCACGAACACCGCCGTGGTGAACACGTTCGCGGCGGCGAAGCAGAGCAGCACCCGGCGGATGAACGGGAGTCCGGCCAGGATGCGGCGCAGCGGACGCCGGGCGGCGGGCGACGGGACGTCCGCGGTTGCCGGGCCGTCCACGCCCGGGGCTGCGGGGGTGGCCGGGGTGCCCGGGGCTGCGGGGGTGCCCGGGAAGCGGGTCGCGCCGACCAGGGCGGCCGCCAGCAGGTAGGCCCCGGCGCACCCGGCGACGATGCCGGGCAGACCCGCGCCGTCGACCACCAGCGGGCCCAGCAGCCCGCCGGCGAGGCCGGCCAGCGACTGGGTGGCGAGTTCGAAGCCGGTCGCGGCCTCGATGTCGGCGTCCTGGACCAGCTCGGGGACGGAGGTGGTCAGGCAGGGGTCGAAGACCGCCTGGCAGCCCGCCAGCAGCAGCGCGGCACCGTACATGACCGCCATCGGCGGTGTCGCGGTGTACGTCCAGCAGGCCGTGCCGAGCGCGACCAGACCGGCGACGGCCGCGGCGGCGGCCAGCACCGTGCGGTGCGGGCGGCGGGCGATGAGCGCGGCCACCAGCGGGGCCAGCGCCACCGCGGGCAGGGTGCTGACGGCGAGGAAGGCGCCCGAGGCGAGGCCCCGGTCCGGGCCGGCGGCGTAGCCGATCAGCCACCACACCGCGCCGACCTGGAACATCCGTCCGGCGGCCTGGGTGAGGACCTGCGCGCCCCAGACGGCGGCGAAGCGCCGGTTGCGCAGCACGAGCGGCAGGCGGCGGGCGGCCGCCTCGGTCGTGTCGACCGCTTCGGCTGCTCCCGCAGCCCGGGCCCCCGTCACGAGTGCGGCCGTTCGTCGAGGACGCGGATCAGCTTGCCGGTCCGCGGGTTGACGGCGAGTTCGTGCGGACGCACCCACGTGACGGACAGCGGGTGGACGTGGCCGGCGGCGGCCGCCTCCGGGTACAGCGGCCGCGCCGTGTGGACGGCGGTCGTGACGTCGGAGGCCAGTTTGGGGAGCCCGGTGGGGTCCCCGTCGCAGGCCAGCCGCAGGACCAGCCCGTCGCGGCCCTCCCAGCGGCGCACCACCAGCTGGACGCCGATCACCCGGCCGGCCGGGTCGGCGGCCCGGACGAGGTCGAGCACGTCCTGGGTGTACAGCGACACCGGCCCCACCCGTACGCCCTCCTGGGCCCGGCCGAGGATGCGGAACCGGCCGATGGTGACGTCGGTCCACTCCGCGCGGTCCCCGACGGGGTAGCGCAGGACGGGCATCAGCCGTCGCCGCAGGTCGGTCACCACGACCCGGCCCGGCACGCCCTCGGTGTCGATCGGCTCGCCGGTGTGGTCGTCGAGGATCTCCACCACCGTCTCCGGGGTGAACGCCCGGTGCACCCGGGTGTCCGGCCCCGGTACCGGGCGGCCGAGCAGCCCGGCATCGACGGCGGCGTAACCGATCGACGAGACACGGGCGTTGGGGAACACCTTGCCCAACAGCGGCTGCTGGTCCTGGTAGAGGCCCTCGCCGCCGAACAACAGCAGTTCCACGGAGGGGAGTTCTCGGCCGGAGGCCAGGAGGTGGTCGGCCAGGGAGCACAGCGTCGTCGGGGTGCCGGCGACCACCTCGACCTGGAACTGCTCCAGGGTCTGCGCGGTCGACTCCAGGGGCGCCGCCCCGCCGATCGGCAGTCGGACGTTGGAGACGGGCGAGCGGTGCAGCGAGTCGAGGATGAAGGTGTAACTGGCGTACAGGTCGCCCGCGTAGAAGAGGTCGGCGACCCGGTGCCCCGGGCGCAGCCCGGCGTCGACCAGTCCGGCCCCGAAGGAGGTGGTGAACTCCCGCCACTCCTCCCGGCTGTAGAAGGAGAACTTCGGCGAGCCGGTGGTGCCACCGCTCTTGAAGACGACGGCCTCCTCCAGCGGCCCGGTCAGCAGCCGGTTGTCGCGGGGCGTGTTGGCCTGCCAGAACTCGGCCTGCGGGACGACCGGGAGGTCGGTCAACCGCGCGGTCGGGTCGGGCAGGCCGGCGTACAGCTCGGCGTAGAAGGGTGAGTTGCGGCGGGCGAAGCGTATGAGCTCCGCCAGGGGTTGAACGGGCATCAGTTCCTGCTTTTGGGCGTGCGAGGGCGGAGCGAGGTCGTGCGGGTGCACGAGCTCGCCCTACGGGTCGGAGGCGATCTTGGAGCCGGCGGTCGGTGGAATTCGATTCCGGTGCGACGCGGCGGGCCATGGGTTCGGGAAACGGACCGAGCGTGCGCACCGAGGTTCAGTGGTGCGCGGATGGTTCGTCAGCTGATGCGACATCGGGGTCTGTGGGGTCACCCGCTCGCAGAATGCAAGGCTATCACCAGGATATGCCTTCGGAACCCTGGTTGAGTTGTCGTCGAATGGTATGGATACGATCCGAGCCTTCATTGCTGCCGTGTTACGGCGATATGACGCGCGGAGGGTGAGGTGGATCTCCCGGCGGCCGGACGGGGGCGGGGGGTCCGCGCCCCCGTCGGCCGGTATTCGCCATTCAGTTAGTTGAATTGACGACATTTCATGCTCGGACTGCCTGATGGCGGAGCGGATGTCGGAATTGCCGACGGCCTCAGGAGGTGCGGGCGGCCAGGCCCTCGGCGACGGGGGTGAACAGCAGCCCCCAGTTGCCCGGGAGGGCGGCGATCGCGGCGGTGAGGTAGCCGCGGGCGACCGTCCATTCGTCGGGGTGGTGCGACGGGCCGTGGGTGGCGACGGTCTCCAGGCAGTCGTCGACCGTGTCGGCGAAGTCGTCGTCGTCCGGCGCGGCGTGGCCGAGGCGCTCGCAGGCCCGCGCGAGTCCGGCGGGCAGGTCGGTGGCCGGGTCGAGGTCGGTGGCGGCGTCGAGGAGGTAGAGCAAGTGGCCGCCCGGCTCCGGGAGTTCGGTGCGCAGGGCGCCGGTGCGGAACTCCCGCTCGGCGTCGTCGTCGACCAGGGCGGAGGCCTCGGCGGCGTCGGCCACCAGGGCCGCCCAGTAGGCCCGGTCGTGCGGGCCGTCGCTCTGGCGCAGGTGGGCGGCGGCGAACGCGGCCATCGCGTCCGGGTCGTCGACGAGGGGCGAGACGACCAGGTCGCTGCGGTGGTCGAAGGCGAAGTAGTGGCGGCGGCCGTCGAGCGTGAGCGACTCGATCCCGGCGACGTGGCCGACCCGCCCGGGCAGCGGTTCGTGCGGGGAGCCGTCCCGGGAGCCGTGCGGGGAGCCGTCCGGGGGCCTGTGGTGGGACGCGTGCGGGGAGGTCTGGGCGGCGCTGTTGTCCATGGCCGGACCGTAGCGGGGGCCGCCGACAACCCCGGGCGCCGTGCGCTCCCGGCCCACCTGGACGGGCCGGGCCCGGATCCGGCGAACTCGCCCCGGCGGCAGCCGCGTTCGGGCCCGGCCGGGAACGGCCGACCGGGCCCGGGCGTCCCCGTCTCAGAGCCTGACCAGCGCCTCGGGGGTGAGGTCGGCCAAGGTCGGGTAGCCGTCGACGGCCATGAGGAGGTCGGCCTCGGCGAGCAGGGAGCGCAGGACGTGGACGATGCCGTCGGTGCCCTCCAGCGCCAGCCCGTAGGCGTACGGGCGGCCGACGCCGACCGCCGTGGCGCCGAGGGCGAGTGCCTTGACGACGTCGGCGCCGGTGCGCACCCCGGAGTCGAACAGGACGGGCAGGCCGGCCGCGGCCTCGACCACGCCGGGCAGCGCGTCGAGCGCGGGCAGGCCGCCGTCGGCCTGGCGGCCGCCGTGGTTGGAGCAGTAGACGCCGTCGACCCCGCCGTCCCTGGCGCGGCGGACGTCCTCGGGGTGGCAGAGGCCCTTGAGGATGATCGGCAGGTCGGTGAGGGACCGCAGCCAGGGCAGGTCGTCCCAGGTCAGCGGGTTGCCGAAGAGGCCCACCCACTCCAGGACGGCCGCGCCCGGGTCCTCCTCCGGGGCCTTGGCGAGGCGGGCCCGGAAGACCGGGTCGGAGGTGTAGTTGGCGAGGCAGTGGCCGCGCAGCTGGGGGAAGTTGGAGGCGGCCAGGTCGCGCGGGCGCCAGCCGGTGATCCAGGTGTCCAGGGTGACGACGATGCCCTTGAACCCGGCGGCCTCGGCGCGGTGGACCAGGCTGGCGGCGAGGTCGCGGTCGGTGGGCGTGTAGAGCTGGAAGAAGCCGGGGGTGTCGCCGAACTCGGCCGCGACCTGCTCCAGCGGGTCGACGGTGAGGGTGGAGGCGACCATCGGCACGCCGGTCCGGGCGGCGGCCCGGGCGGTGGCGAGGTCCCCGTGGCCGTCCTGGGCGCACAGGCCGATCACCCCGACCGGGGCCATGAACAGCGGCGACGGCAGCCGCAGCCCGAACAGTTCCACCGACAGGTCCCGCTCCTTCGCGCCGACCATCATCCGCGGGTAGAGGCCCCAGCGCTCGAAGGCGGCGACGTTCGCCCGCTGGGTGGCCTCGTCCCCGGCCCCGCCCGCGACGTACGACAGCACCGACGGCGGCAGCGCGGCCTGCGCCCGCGCCTCCAGCTCCGCGAAGGCCATCGGCATCGTCGGCAGCACGCCGCCGAGCCCGTTGAGGTAGATCTCGTTCTGGTAGTCGCCGAAGTGCTGCGCCATGGTTCTCGGGCCTTCCTCGTCGGTGTCGGTCCAACGGTCGCGAAGGTACCCCGGGCACGGCGCCCGTGGGGCGGGTGGTGGGGGTGGGGGGGGGGGGGGTGGCGGGGCCCGGTGGAGGGGCGTGACGGCCCCATTCCCTTGGGCATGTTCATGCTCTAGCTTGTTGGTGGTGGTCGATCTCGCTAGTGATCCTTGGGGAGGATGGAAACCATGCGTCCCATCGCGAACAAGCACCACGCAGAGGCCTGGAACGGTGAGGAAGGCGCCCATCGGGCGGAGAACGCGGACCGGTACAACGCGATCGTGGAGGCCTTCAACGAGGACCTGTTCCGGGGGGCCGCGATCGGCCCCGGGGACCGGGTGCTCGACGTGGGCTGCGGCACCGGGCAGGTCGCGCTGCTGGCCGCCCGGCAGGCGGCCGGGGGGCAGGTGCTCGGAGTGGACCTGTCGGTGGCGTCACTGGCGCGGGCCCGCGCCGACGCCGCCGAACAGGGCGTCGGGAACGTCGAGTTCGCGGAGGGGGACGCGCAGGTCTACCCGTTCCCCGACGGCGGGTTCGACGTCGCGCTGAGCCGGGGCGGGTGCCTGTTCTTCTCGGACCCGGTGGCCGCGTTCGCCAACATCCGGTCCGGGCTGCGGGAGGGCGGCCGGCTGGTGTTCATGGTTCCGCAGGCGGGGTCGGCCGACAGCCCGATCGCGCGGGCCACGTCGGCGCTCGTTCCGCTGATGCGGATCCCGGCGCCCACCGCCCAGGGCATGGACTCGCTGCTGGAGCCGGACCGCATCCGCGAGGTGCTCGGCGGGGCCGGGTTCGACGGCGTGGAGATCGCGCCGGTCCGGGCGCTGATGAACTTCGGCCAGGACGCCGACGACGCGGCCGAGTTCATCCTCGGCCAGGGCGGTGTGCGGATCAACCTCAAGGACGCGGACGACGCGGTCGTCGAGCAGACGCGGCAGGGGCTCAAGGACGGGCTGCTGGGCCACGAGACGGCGGAGGGCGTACTGATCCCCGGGGACGTCTGGCTGGTCAGCGCCGTCCGCCCCTGAGGCCGGAGGCGACGGCGAGGCCCCCGGCCCCGGTTGCGGGTCCGGGGGCCTCGGCCGGTACGGCTGCGGCTGCGGTTGCGGCTACCCGCGGGCCGACCGGGCCAGCAGGGCCTTCTCGTCGACCTTGCCGTTGAGGGTGAGCGGGAGTTCGGGCACGGGCACGTACACGGTCGGCACCATGTAGGCCGGGAGCGTGCGCGCGAGTGAGTCGCGCACGGTCTCCACGGGCACGGCCTCCTCGAGCACGAGGTGGGCGACCAGCCGCGGCGCGGGCGGGGCGGTGTCGAGCAGCACATGGCAGTCGAGGACCCCGGGCAGGCCGCGGAGCGCGGTCTCCACCTCGCCCAACTCGATCCGGTAGCCGTTGAGTTTGGTCTGCCGGTCCAGCCGGCCGAGGTAGACCAGGTCGCCGTCGGCGGTGCGCAGCACCTCGTCGCCGGAGCGGTACCAGCGGCGGCCGGGTTCCACGTCCTCCCGGAACCGGGCCGCCGTCATCGCGGGGTCGCCCAGGTAGCCGAGCGCCAGTCCGGCCCCGGAGACCAGCAGTTCACCGGGGGTGCCGTCGGGGACCGGCCGCAACCGCTCGTCGACGACGCGGACCTCCAGGTCCGGGAGCGGCCGGCCGATGGTGCCGGGGCCGCCGGCCTCGGCGTCGCGCGGCGACAGCCTGGCGCAGGTCACGTGCACGGTGGTCTCGGTGATGCCGTACATGTTGATCAGCTCGACCGCGTCCCCGGCCAGAGCGTACCACGGGCGCAGCGCGCCGGGGTCGAGCCGCTCCCCGCCGAGGACCACCCGGCGCAGCGCCAGCCGGTGCGTCTGCTCGGGGGTGAGGACGGTGCACAACTGCCGGAAGGCGGACGGGGTCTGGTTGAGGACGGTGACCGCCCGGTCGCCGAGGAACCGCGCGAAGTCGGCGGGCGTGCGCTTGGTCCCGGGCGGCACGATCTCCAGCCGGCCGCCGTGGAGCAGGGGGCCGAACAGCTCCCACACCGAGAAGTCGAAGGCGGGGGAGTGGAACAGGCACCAGACGTCGTCCGGGCGGAAGTCCAGGTGCCGCGCGCAGGAGCGGAAGAGCCGCAGCACGTTGTGGTGGCTGACGACCACGCCCTTGGGGACGCCGGTCGAGCCGGAGGTGAAGATGACGTAGGCGGGGGACTCCGGGTGCGGCTCCGCGGAGGGGAGCGGCGGAAGGCCGTCGTCGGCCGCCATCGCCTCGGAGATCCGGACCGGCCGGACGCCGGGCAGCGCGGGCAGTCCGGGGAGCACCTCGTCCTCCGCGAGGAGCGGCAGGGCGAGGAACTGTTCGAGGATCCGGCGCATCCGCTCCGGCGGGCTGTCGGGGTCGACGGGGACGTAGGCCTTGCCAGCCCGCAGGACGGCCAGCACGGCGGTGACCAGGTGGAGCCCCGGCCGGAGCGCCAGGCCGACGTACGGGCCGCGGGCCGTCCGCCGGAGGTGGGCGGCCAGGCTGCCGGACACGGCGTCGAGTTCGGCGTAGGTCAGCTCCCGGTGGCCGTCGCGGACGGCGACGCGGTCGGGGTGGTCGGCGGCGGCGCGTCGGAAGGCGGCGTGGAGGGACGTCGGCGCGGTGCCTGGCTCTTCGGGTGCAGCGGACAACGAGGACTCCTTCGGGAAGGCGGCCCGGTTCGTATTTCACCGGTATTTCGACGTCTTTGCTGGTCAGCGAGCCCGAGGTGATTGTAGTTCGGGCCGGTGGCCGTCGTCTCGGGTTTGACGCGACGGGAATCGCTTCCGGTGGCATCGGTGACACCGGGAACGGCGGTGGCCCGTGGGGTTCCTGACGGCTCCTGGGCGGGGGAGGGTTAGCCGGGTGTGCCGGGTGGTGGGGGATGTATCGGGATTGACTGACATGGTCATGAATGTTAATCTATTGAAGATCATGGAACTGGCGAGTCGTGAACCGCCCTTCTGGTCCGACCGTCGTACTTCATTTGCTATCGGATTTCCGGCACCTGTCGAATCCTGGGCGAAAGTGGGGTCATGGGGTCATGAAGGTGTGGATCAACGGCGAGCTGTTCGATCCGGAAGAAGCTTCGATATCGGTGTACGACCACGGCCTGATCGTGGGCGACGGCGTCTTCGAGACGGTCAGAGCCGGTCACGGCCGACCCTTCGTCCTGACCCCCCACCTGCAGCGCCTGGCGCGCTCCGCCGAGGGCCTCGGGCTCCCCGCCCCGGACCTGGACGCCGTCGAACGCGGCGTCCGGGACGTGCTCGCCGCGGCCCCCGCGTGGGCGGTCGGCTGGATCCGGATCACGCACACCAGCGGCGTCGGCCCGCTGGCCTCGAACCGCGGCGACCAAGGGCCCACCACCGTGGTGGCCGTCGCGGAGGGATGGTCGTTCCCGGCCCCCGCGGACGTGGCCGTGGTGCCGTGGCCCCGGTGCGAGAACGGTGCCCTCGTCGGCTTGAAGACCACGTCGTACGGCGAGAACGTCAAGGCCCTGGACCACGCCCGGCAACGGGGGGCCGGCGAGGCGGTCTTCGCCAACCTGGCCGGGAACCTCTGCGAAGGCACGGGGAGCAACGTCTTCGTGGTCGTGGACGGGAGGCTGACGACCCCGCCGCTCTCCTCCGGGTGCCTGGCCGGAATCACCAGGGAACTCGTCCTGGAATGGTCCGGTGGCGAGGAGGCCGACCTGCCGATCGAGCAGTTCGCGAATTGCGAGGAGGCATTCCTGACCTCCACCACGAGGGACGTCCAGCCGATTCGACTGGTGGACGGAAAAGCGCTCCCGGCGGCACCCGGACCGGTCACCTCCCGGGTGCGGGAAACCTTCGCCGAACGCAGCGCGAAGCTGCTGGAATCCTCCTAGAACCCCCTTCCTCCGACAAGGCGTTCCACCCCGGGAAACGGTGTTCCGTCCCCGCCGCCGACCCGGGTGACATTCGCGCGCAGAAATACCGCCAAGGCGTTCCGGCAGAACTCGCCGCGAACTCCGTCGGCGTGCCCGTTCCTTCGTCAGCGCCGGAGCTCGGCCGAGGAGAGAGAATGCGACTGCCTGGCCGTGGAACGAGTCATCCGTTCTTCGTGGATGCCGTCCTCGCACACGCCCGCCGGGATCCCGACCGGACCGCGGTGGAGTCCGACGGGGGCCGGCTGACCCGCCGGGAGCTGGCGGTCCGGAGCGGAGAGCTGGCCGCCGTCCTGCGCGGCGCGGGAGTCGTCCCGGGCGACCGGGTCGCCATGATCGTCGGCCGCGGGGTGGAGATCGCCGTGGCGCTCCTGGCGACGCTGCGGGTCGGTGCGGTGTACGTGCCGGTCGACGTCTCGTGGCCGGACAACCGGATCCGTACGATCCTGGCGGACGCCCGGGCCGCGGCCGTCGTCTGCGACGGGGACAACGGGCGGCGGGACTGCTTCCCCTCCGGGCAACTGCTGCTCGGCATCGGCGACCACGAGGCCGACAGGGCAACGGACTTGACGGCGGCGGACTCCACGGCAACGGACTTCGCGCCGCCGGACCCGACGGTGGCGGACTTCACGCCGGACGGCTCCCACCCGGCGTACATGATCTACACCTCGGGGAGCACCGGCCGTCCGAAGGGCGTCGTGGTGCCGCACGGGGCGCTGGCCGCCCGCCTGGGGGCCTTCGAGCACGTCTTCCGGCTGAGCGGACGGGACCGCTTCCTCGCCCAGTCCTCGGTGGCGTTCGACGCGAGCATCCTCGACCTGTTCCTGCCGCTGGCCCTCGGCTGCCGGACCTTCATCGCCTCCGACGCCCAGCGCCGCGATCCCGACGAGGTGCGGGGCCTCCTGGAGTCCCGCTCGCTGAACGCCACCTTCGCCACCCCGACCCAGTGGCGCTCCCTCGTCCTGGTCGGCTGGCAGGGCGGCCCCGACATGCGGATGCTGTCCAGCGGCGAGGCGATGCCGCCCTCGCTCATGGAACAACTCGCCCGGCGCGGAACGGTGTTCAACGCGTACGGGCCGACCGAGGCGACGGTCGTGGTGTCGGTGGCGGACCTGCGCGCCGGGGACGCGGTGCACCTGGGCACGCCGCTCCCGGAGGTGGAGCTGAGCATCGAGGACGAGGACGGGACTCCCGTCACCGAACCCGGGCGGGCGGGCGAGCTCTTCATCGGCGGCCCGCACCTGGCCACCGGGTACTGGAACAACCCGGAGCTGACGGCGGAGAAGTTCGCCGGCGGCCGGTACCGGACCGGCGACCTCGCCTCCTGGAACGCCGACGGCTGCCTGCTGTACCACGGCCGGGTCGACGACCAGGTGAAGGTGCACGGCCACCGGATCGAGCTCGGGGAGATCGAGGAGGCCGCGCGCTCGCTCGGGCTCGTCGACGAGATCAAGGTCGTCGTGGACGACGGGGACCCGGTACGGCTGGCGGCGTTCTACACCCCGGCGGGACGGACCCCGGCCGAGGTCCGGGCCGGGCTGGCCACCGAACTCCCGGCGTACATGGTGCCCGCGGTGTGGACCGAGGTGGCGGCGCTGCCGCAGGGGACGACCGGAAAGGTGGACCGGCAGGCCCTGTTGGCACTCCTCGACCGGCGCCCGACCGGTGGAACCGCAACCGTGAGCGCGCACCGACCCGCGGTCGGAACCGCGCAGGAACCCACCGGCGGAGCCGACGACGGGCCCGCCGCCGTCGAGGCGGCGCTGCTGGACATCTGGCGGGACGTCCTGGACGAACCCGGCCTGACCGCGGAGAGCGACTTCTTCGCCAGCGGCGGCAACTCGGTGCTCGCCGTCCGCACCGTGAGCCGGGCCCGGGAGGCCGGCATCTCCTACCGGATGTCGGCGCTGTTCGCGAACCCGACCGTCCGGGAGCTGGTGACGACCGGCCTGGCGGTGCCCGGGGCCGCCCCGGGGGAGGGCCGGTCACCGGCCGGGGCCCCGGAACGCTTCGCCCAGCTGCCGAACGCGGAACAGCTGCTGCGCGGCGGCGGGTTGGACGTCGCGCGGGTGCAGGACGCGTACCCGCTCAGCTCCGTCCAGGAGGGCATGCTGGTGCGGTCGCTCACCGCGCCGGAGAGCGGGGACTATCTGATCCGCATCCTGTGCGACCTGCGCGGGGAGCTGGACCAGGAGGCCTTCCGCCGGGCGTGGGAGGAGGAGGTCGCGAGCCAGGACCTGTTGCGGTCGGTGTTCGCGTGGCACGGTCCGTTCCCGTTCCAGGCCGTCCTCGCCGGGCCCGTCCTGCGCTGGGAGGCCCATGACTGGCGGGAGTTGGGGCGGCGGGCCGCCGAGGAGGCCTACCAGGAGCTGAGCGCGGCCCGCTTCGAGGAGGGGCTGGAGTTCGACGCGGCACCGCCCCTGCGGCTCGACCTGATCGATTTCGGCGCAGGGGCCGCCCGGCTCCTGCTCACCTTCCACCACCTGCTCCTCGACGGCCTGAGCATCCCGCTGCTGCTCCGGCGGGTCCTGCGCCGCTACGACGGGGACCCGGCCGTCGCGGGGGAGCCGGTCCTGCGGTTCGGCGACTACGTGTCCTGGACCCGCCGCCCCGCCGGAGAGCCGGCGCAGGCGTTCTGGCGGGACCACCTGGGCGGTAACGGCGGGGAACCGGCCGCGTCCCTGGTGGCCGACCGACCGGACGGTGGCGACGGCGGCCACGGCCACGGGGCCGACGGCGCGCACCTGTCGACCGCCCTGCACCTGGACCCGGACCGCTGGTCCGCCGTCGTCCGGCGCTGCCGCCGGGCCGGGATCACGCCGAGCAGCCTGGTGCAGGCCGTCTGGTGCCGGGTGGCGCAGGCCTACACCCAGGCCGACCGGGTCGTCTTCGGCCTGACCCAGGGCGGGCGCGGCCTCCAGCCGGCCGGGGCGCAGGAGGCGGTGGGCACCTTCGTGGTCACCGTGCCGGTCGCGGTCGTCCCGGGCGCCCACGACTCGCTGACCGCGGTCGCCCGCTCCGTGCAGGAGGCCAACGCCCGGACGGCGGAGCTGGACCACGTTCCGCTCAAGGACCTCCAGCGGATGGCGGGGGCGGGCCCGGACCGCCCGCTCTTCGACTGCCTGCTCTCCTTCGACCGGGAATGGACCCCGCTCACCGTCGGGCGGCTGTCGGTGGTCGCAAGCGAAACGCTGGAGACGACCGAGTACCCGGTCACCGTCAACGTGCTGGAGGGCCGGGACGGCGGCTGCGAGGTGCTCTTCGCCTTCGCGCGCGGCGCCGTCAGCGCCTTCCGGGCGGAGGGGGTGAGCGGACTCTTCGAGCGCCTGATCGGGCTGTGGGCGGACGGCGCCTCCGACCTCCTCCCGGAGCTGCCCGGCGCACCGGCTCGCGATGCGGAACAGCCCCCCGGGAACGCGCGGTTGTACGTGCTGGACCGGACGTTGGCCCCGGTGCCGCACGGCGCACCGGGGGAGCTGTGCCTGGCCGGGATCGTGCCGGCGGGCCAGGAACCGGCGGGCCGGCTCGTGCAGGCCCCGTGGGCCGAGGGGCAGTGGCTGATGCGCACGGGGCAACGGGCCCGGCTGCGCCCCGACGGGACGGTCGAGCACCTCGGCGTGCTCGACGCCCGGGGGCCGTCCGAGCAGGAACCCGAGGCAACCGCTGCCGCTACCGCTGCCGCTACCGATCCCGCGCCCGACACCCCGCCCGACGCCCGCCCCCGGACCGAGGCCGAGCACGCGATGGCCCAGGTCTGGCGCGAGGTCCTCCGGGCGGAGGCCGTCGGACGCGACGACAGCTTCTTCGCCCTCGGCGGCGACTCGATCCTCAGCCTCCGGGTGCTGGCGCTGGCCCGCGAGGCCGGCTGGACGGTGGAGCTGCGCGACCTGCTCCGCACGCCCAGGCTGCGCGACTTCGCGGCCACCGCCGGCCGGACCGCCACCGTCGACGGTTCCGCGTCCCCCACCGAGTCCGGCCGCCGCCCCGGCTCCGAGCTGCTGACGGAGGCCGACCGGCGCGCCCTCCCGGCGGGGATCGAGAGCGCGTTCCCGCTGACCACCCTGCAGTCCGGCATGGTCTACCACACCCAGCTCGACCGGACCGGCGCGATGTACTGGGACGCCTTCGTCTACGAGATCGAGGGCCGCTTCGCCACGGAGGCGTTCCGTGCCGCGCTCGCCGGGCTGGTCGAGCGCCACCCCCTCCTCCGGGCCCGCTTCGAGCTGGCCGCCTTCCGGGAGCCGCTGCAACTGGTCGAGCGGGCCGTCGAGCCCGCGCTGACGGTGGCGGACTGGCGGGCGGTGCCGGACGCCGTGCGGCGCCGGCGCCTGACGGACTGGCGGAACGACCTCTCGGCGCCCTTCGACGCCCAGCGGGCACCGCTGTTCACCGTGGACGTCATGCTCCTGGACGAGGGCCGGTTCGCCGTCGGGCTGCGGCTCCACCACGCGATCGCCGACGGCTGGAGCCTGGCGTCGATGGTCACCGAGCTGCTGCTCGACTACCAGCGGCGGCTCACCGGGGAGGGCGAGCCGATCGCGGCGCCCCGGGCCGACTACGCCGAGTTCGTCGCGCTGGAACGCGCCGCGGTGGCCGACCCGGACCAGCGGGCGTTCTGGTCCTCCTACCTGGGCGACGCCGAGACCGTACGGCTGCCGACCCGCCGCCCGCTGCGGGACGCCGACCGCCTCGGCACCCGCGAGCTGCGCAGGTACGCGCTCCCCCGGGAGCTGGTGGGCGCGCTGGACGCGCTCGCCGCGGAGCTGGACGTACCGGTCCGGCAGCTCTTCCTGGCGGCCCACTTCCGGGTGCTGTCGATGATCTGCGGGCAGACGGACGTGGTCTCGGGGGTCGTCATGAACGGCCGTCCGGAGACCCTGGACGCGGACCGGGTGGTCGGCCTGTTCCTCAACGCCGTCCCGCTGCGGCTCGACCTGCGCGGCGGCCGGTGGCGGGACCTGGTGCGCGCGGTCGCGGACACCGAACTCGCCGTCGTGCCGCACCGCCGGTACCCCGTCTCGGAGATCAAGCGGCACTGCGTCTCGGGCGGCCTGTTCGACGTCGCGTTCAACTACGTGGACTTCCACGTCTACACCCGGGCCGCCGAGCAGCTGCGGGCGGTGCGGATCCGCGGGATGGAGCACCGCGACGTGATGAACTTCGCGCTCTGCGCCACCTTCTACCGCGGCTGGCCGTACGACAGCGAACTCACCCTCGCCCACGACCCGGACTGCTTCACCGCCGAGCAGATCGACGACTTCGGCCGCTACTACCTGGCGGCGCTGACGGCCATGGCCCGGTCCGGCGACGCCCCGTACCAGGCGCCCCTGCTGGACGCCGCCGAACGGGACGGCCTCGCCCTGGCCGGCCCGCCGCCGGCCGACCGCGCCGCGCTCCTCGACCGGGTGTGGGAGCACGCGGCCCGCACCCCGGACGCCCCGGCGGTCACGGACGCCACGCGCACCCTCGGCTACCGCGAGCTGGCCGAACTGACCGCGGCCGTCGCGGCCGCCCTGCGGGAGGCGGGCGCGGGCCCCGGCGACGTGGTCGGGGTGAAGGTGCGCCGGGACGCCCGGCTGCCCGCGGCCCTGCTGGGCGTCATGGCGGCCGGAGCCGCCTACCTCCCGCTCGACGGCCGGGCCCCGGCCGACCGCGAACGCTTCCTGCTCGACGACGGCGGGGCCGCCCTGGTGCTCTGCGACGCGGACACCCGCGACACCCTGCCCGCGGGCACCCGCACGCTGGACCTGGACGGGATCACGCCCGCGCGCACCCCCTGGCCCGGCGCCGCCCCGACACCCGACCCGGAGTCGGCCGCCTACCTGATCCACACCTCCGGCTCCACCGGGCGGCCCAAGGGCGTCCTGGTCCGGCACCGCAACCTGGACAACCTGCTGGCGGGGATGGCCGGGAGCCCCGGCCTCGGGGCCGCCGACCGGCTGCTCGCCACCACCGCCGTCGGCTTCGACATCGCGGCCCTGGAGCTGTTCCTGCCGCTGCGCCAGGGCGCCCGGGTGGTGGTCGCCCCGGACGCCGTCACGCGGGACCCGCTGGCCCTGGCCGGCCGGCTGGAGGCGCACGACATCACGGTCATGCAGGCGACCCCGTCCCAGTGGGCGCAACTGCTGGACGCGGGCTGGCGCGGGAAGGCCGACCTCAGGGCGCTGTGCGGCGGCGAGCCGCTGCCGGGCCCGCTGGTGGCGCCGCTGCGGGCCGCCTGCCGCGAACTGTGGAACATGTACGGCCCCACGGAGACGACCGTCTGGTCCTCCTGCGCCCGGGTCGAGCCGGGCGAGCCGGTCCGGCTCGGCACGCCCACCGCCGACACCCGGATGTACGTGCTGGACGCCCACCTGGCCCCCGTACCGCGCGGCGTGGCCGGGGAGTTGTGCATCGCCGGCGGCGGCGTGGCGGCCGGCTACCGCGACCGGCCCGGACTGACCGCCGAGCGCTTCGTCCGCGACCCGGCCGACGGCGGCCCGATGTACCGGACCGGCGACCTCGCCCGGATCGACGAGCACGGCCGGGTCGAGTACCTCGGACGCCTCGACCACCAGGTCAAGATCCGCGGGCACCGGATCGAACTCGGCGAGGTCGAGAACCTCCTCGAACGGCACCCGGACGTCGGCAAGGGGATCGCCGCGCTGCACCGCCACCCCGAGCGCGGCGGGGAACTCGTCGGCTACGTCACGCTCGCCGCCGGCGCGCTCGCCCGGCGCTCCGCCGCACTGCACCGCGCCCAGGTGGCCCACTGGGAGGACGTCTGGTCCTCGGTCTACTCCGGCGCCGACGGTGCCGAGGCTGCCGAAGCCGCCCCCGGACTGCTCAACCTGGCCGGGTGGAACAGCAGTTACACCGGCGGGCCGATGCCGGACGGCGAGATGCTGGAGTGGATCGACACCACGGTCGAGCGGATCCGGTCGCTGGGCGCCCGGCGGATCCTGGAGATCGGCTGCGGCACCGGCCTCCTGCTGGGCCGCCTGGCCCCGCACTGCGACCGCTACGTGGGCACCGACGTGTCCGCCGCGGCCCTCGACCGGGTCCGCGAAGGCGTGCTGTCCGCCCCCGGACTCGCGGGCTGCGACGTGCGGTTGGTGCAGGCCCCGGCCGACGATCTGGGCCGGCTCGGCGACGAGCGCTTCGACCTGGTGGTGCTCAACTCGGTCGTCCAGTACTTCCCCAGCCGCGCCTACCTCGACCAGGTGCTCGCCGGGGCCGTCGCGGTGCTCGACGGGGCGGGCCGGGTGCTGGTCGGCGACGTACGGCACCTCGACCTGGCCGCCGCGATGTACGCCTCGGTCGCCGACCACCGCGGCACCCTGGCGGGTTCGACGGTCGAGGAGGCGGTGGCGCACGGACGGTCGCAGGAGAAGGAACTCCTGCTCGCCCCGGGCTACTTCACCGGTCTTGCGGAGCTCGGCGTCACCCGGGCCGAGGTCCTGCTGCGCCGGGGAGCCGTCCACAACGAGCTGACCCGCTTCCGCTACGACGCGGTGCTGCACGTCGGCGCGACCGCCCCGACCGTCGAGGTCGACTGGATCGAAGGGGCCGACGGCCGGACCGACGGGGGTGCCGGGCCGCTCGAACTCGCCGCGCTGGAGCGCCGGTTCGGCACCGGCGCGGCGTTCGGCCTGCGCCGGGTCGCCAACGCGCGGCTGGCCCGGGAACGGCTCCTCCTCGGCGGCGAGGCCGACGGCGCCGGGGTGCCGGAGGCGGACGTCGAGGTGCTCAGCGCCCTCGCGGAGCGGTACGGCTACCGGGCCCACGCCAGTTGGGCCGCCGAACACCCGCTCGGCGCCTTCGACGTGGCCTTCGTCCCGCACACCCTGGCGGGCGTGCCCGACGTCCCGGTGGCGCCGCGCCGCGACCGCCCGACCAACACGCCGCTGCTGGCGGAGCTGGAGCGCGGCCTGGTCGCCGAACTCCGTGCGACCCTGGCCGCCGAGCTGCCCGAAGCCGCCGTGCCCACCCAGCTGGTGCTGCTGGAGGCGCTGCCGCTCACCCCCAACGGCAAGGTCGACCGCGGGCGGCTGCCCGACCCCCGCTCGGCACCGGCCGGCGACGCGTACGTGGCGCCGCGCAACGACGCCGAACGGCGGCTGTGCGAGCTCTGGGCCGACCTGCTCGGGGTGGAACGCGTCGGCGTGCACGACGACTTCGTCCGGCTGGGCGGCCACTCCCTGCTGGCCACCCGGCTGATCACCCGGGTCAACCGGGCCTTCGCCCGGGACCTGCGGCTGCGCGACCTGTTCGCCACCGCCACCGTGGCCGGGCTCGCCGCGGAGATCGAACGGCGTGAACCGCCCGCCGATGACCGGGCGGCCGAACGCCCCCGGATCCAGCGCCGACGGCGTGCTGCCCGATGACCCCACCGAGCGACACCACGCGACGACCGGAGACGCCCGATGCAGCCTGACGTTCTTCCCCTGTCCTTCGCCCAGTCGCGCCTGTGGTTCCTGGAGCAGCTCTTCCCGGGGCGGGCGACCTACCACCTGCCGCTGTTCGTCACCCTGGACGGCCCGGTGGACCAGGAGGCGCTGCGAACGGCGCTCGGCGAGGTCGCCGACCGGCACGAGGCGCTGCGCTCGACCTTCCCCGACCGGGCCGGCGAGCCGCGCCAACTCGTCCACGAGCGCGCGGTGGTGGACTTCGCGGTGGTCCCCGCGGAGGCCGACGTCGACGCGCAGCTGCTGCGGCTGGTCGGGCGCCCCTTCGACCTGGCGGCCGGACCGCTGTGGCGGGTGCGGCTGCTGCGGGTCGGGCCGCGCGCGCACGTCCTCGCGGCGGTGTTCCACCACCTGGTCGGCGACGGCTGGTCGTTGGGGATCTTCACCCGGGAGCTCGGGCACCACTACAACCGCGCGGTGCGCGGCGGCGTCGGCGCCCTCGCCGAGCCCGCCGAACCCGCCGAACCCGCCGAGCCCACCGAACTCGCCGAGCCGGAGATCCAGTTCGGCGACTACGTGCTCTGGGAGCGCGAGCAGTTGTCGGACGAACGCCTGGCGCGCGGGCTGCGGTTCTGGAAGGAGCGGCTGGACGGCGCCCCCGACCTGCTCGCCCTGCCGACGGACCGGCCGCGCCCGGCGGTGGCCTCCGACGCGGGCCGGCTGTTCGGGACCCGGCTGCCCCGCACGCTGTCCGAGGAGGTCCGCCGCCTCGGCGCGCGCGAGGGTGTCACGCCCTTCATGGTGCTGCTGGCCGGGTACGCCGTCCTGCTGCACCGCTACGCCCAGTCCCCGGACCTCGTGGTGGGCGTCCCCACGGCCGGCCGTTCGCAGCCCGAGACCGAGGGCGTGATCGGCTACTTCGCCAACACCGTCCCGCTGCGCCTGCGGGTCGACCGGGGCCAGGGCTTCCGCGAGCTGCTCCAGCAGGTCAAGCAGACGACCCTGGACGCCCACGACCACCAGGACATCCCGCTCGACCTGCTGGTCGACGAGCTGGGGGTGGCGCGGGACCTCAGCCGCAGCCCGCTGATCCAGACGCTGTTCGTGCTGCTGGAGGAGGGCCGCTCCACGCTCGGGGCCGGGCGCAGCGGGCTGGAGCTGGACGGGGTGACGGCCACCGGCCGCCGTCCGGTGACCGGGCACGCCAAGTTCGACCTGTCGCTGGTGGCCGAGGAGACCGGGCGGGGCTACGCCCTGGAGTTCGAGTACGCCACCGACCTGTTCGTCGAGTCCACCGTCCGGCGGATGGCGGAGCACTACGCCCGGCTGCTGGCCGGGGCGGTCGCCGACCCGGCCCGGCCGGTGGGCGAACTCCCGCTGGAGGACCCGGCGGTGGTGGCCGAGCGGGTCCGGTCCCTGAGCGGCGCGGACCTGCCGCACGACCGGGACGTCCTGCTGCACCAGTACGTCGAGCGGTTCGCGCGGAGCACCCCGGACGCCCCGGCGCTCCGGGGCGAGCACGGCGACCTGACGTACCGCGAACTGAACGAGCGGGCCAACCGCTTGGCGCGGGCCCTGGTGGCGCGCGGCGCGGGGCCCGGCGCGGTCGTCGGGATCGCGCTGCCGACCGGGCCCGAGCTGGTGACCGCGATGGTCGCGGTGGTGAAGACCGGGGCGGCGTACCTCGCCGTCGAGGTGAACCACCCGGGCGAGCGGATCCGCTCGGTGCTGGCCGACGCGGGCGCGGCGGTCGTGGTCACCACGCCCGGGCTGCGCGCGACCGTGGCGGGCCGCGCCGAGGTGCTGGTCCCCGCGGACCCGGCCGTGCGCCGGGGCATCGAGGCGCTCGGGTCGGCCGACCTCGGGGTGTCCGTGGGCGCGGACGCGATGGCCTACCTGGTGTACACCTCCGGGTCGACCGGCGAGCCCAAGGGCGTGCCGATCACCCACCGCAGCGTCACCCGGCTCTTCCCCGACCCCGATCCGCTGTACGCCTTCGGGCCGGACGACTGCTGGACCCTGTTCCACTCCTGCGCGTTCGACCTCTCGGTCTGGGAGATCTGGGGCGCGCTGAGCCACGGCGCGGTGCTGAGCCCCGTCCCGCCGACGGTCGCCCGGGCCCCGGAGGAGTTCGCCGACCACCTGGTGCGGCACCGGGTCGGCGTGCTCAACCAGACCCCGGCGGCCTACGAGCAGCTGCTGGACCACTTCGCCCGGCACGGCGTCCCCGACGGGCTCCGGCTGCACACCGTGATCGTGGGCGGCGAGGCGTGGGGCGAGGAACTCGCCGAGCGGCACCGGGTGTTGCTCGGCGGGGTGGCGCTGTTCAACGAGTACGGCCCGGCGGAGGCGGCGGTGTGGACGGCGCACCGGCTCGTCCACGACCCGGTGACGAAGCGCTCGCACCCGGTCGACCTCGGTGTGCCGCACAGCGGGAGCCTGGTCGTGGTGCTCGACGAGGGCGGCCGGCCGGTGCTCCCGGGGGCGGTCGGCGAGATCTGCCTCGGCGGCGAGGGGCTCACCCGGGGCTACTGGAAGCGGCCGGAGCTGGACAAGGCCGCGTTCTTCGAGGCGGTCCTGCCGGGGGTCGGGGCGCAGCGGCTCTACCGCACCGGGGACCTGGGCCGGTGCACCGCCGACGGCCGGGTCGAGTTCGTCGGCCGCAAGGACCGCCAGGTGAAGATCCGCGGCTACCGGATCGAGCTGCGCGAGGTGGAGCGCGCGCTGCTGGCCCTGCCCGGGGTCCGGGAGGCGCTGGTCACCGCCGTCGACGGGCGGCTGGTCGCCCATGTGGTGCCGGAGCCGGGGGCCGAGGCGCCGGGGGCCGGCGCCAGCGTTGACGCCCGAACCACCGAAGCCGCCCTGACCGGCGCGCTGCGCGCCCGGCTGCCGCTCCACCTGGTCCCCGCCCACGTGGTGCTGCTGGACGCGTTCCCGCTGACCGCCAACGGGAAGGTCGACCACGACCGGCTGCCCGCGCCGCGTCCGGCGGACCGCGCCGCCGGGGTGGAGCCGAGCACCCCGACCGAGAAGCTGGTCGCCGGGGTGTTCGCCGAGACCCTCGGCGTCGACTCCGTCCCCGCCGACGCCGACTTCTTCGACCACGGCGGACACTCGCTGCTCGCGACCCAGGCCGCCGCCAGGATCGCCGACCGGTCCGGCCGGCCCTGCCCCGTCCGCGCGCTGTTCGAGTGCGGCACGGCGACCGCGCTGGCCCGGTGGCTGGACGAGGCCCGGTCGGCGGCCGGCGGGCCCGCCGACCCGGACGGCCCGGCGCTGCCGCGGATCGTCGCCGACCCGCAGCGGCGCTACGAGCCCTTCCCGCTGACCGACGTGCAGCAGGCGTACTGGGTGGGGCGGACGGGCGCGCTGGACTTCGGCGAGGTCTCGGTCCACTGCTACGTGGAGTACGACGTGCCGGACCTCGACGTCGCCCGCCTGGAGCGGGCGTTCAACCGGCTGGTGCGCCGGCACGAGGCACTGCGGCTGGTGGTGGCGGAGGGCCGGCAGCGGATCCTGCCCCACGTCCCGGAGTACCGCATCGCGGTGGCCGACCTGGCCGGGCACGGCCCGGCGGAGGCGCAGCGGGCGCTCGCGGCCACCCGCGACCGGATGGCGCACCAGGTGCTGCCCAGCGAGCGCTGGCCGCTGTTCGAGATCGCCGCGAGCCGGCTGCCGGACCGTCACCGGCTGCACCTCAGCCTGGACGCCCTGGGGCTCGACGCGTGGAGCCTGAACCTCGTCCTCAACGAGTGGGCCCGGCTCTACCGCGACGAGGACGCCGAACTGCCCGCGCTGGACCTGAGCGTGCGCGACTACGTGCTGGCGGAGCGGGAGTTCGCCGGCACGGCGGCCTTCCGCCGCTCCAGGGACTACTGGACGGGCCGGCTGGACACCCTGCCCGCCGCCCCGGCGCTGCCCCTGGCGGCGACCGCCCCGACCGGGCCGCGCCGCTTCGACCGGGTGCAGCGCCGGCTCCCCGCCGCCGACCTGCGTGCCCTGCGCGAACGCGCCGAGCGCCGCGGCCTGTCGCTGTCGGCCGTCCTGGCGGCGGCCTTCGCCGACACCCTCGCCACCTGGAGCGCCGAACCGCACTTCACCGTCACCACGACGCTCTTCAACCGGCTGCCGGTCCACCCCCGGATCAACGCGATCGCCGGGGACTTCACCTCGGTGAACCTCCTGGAGCTGGACTGGTCGGAGCCGGACGTCCCGTTCGCCGAGCGCGCGGGCCGGACCCAGGGCCGGCTCTGGGAGGACCTCGACCACCGCCACTTCGGCGGCGTCCGCGTGCTGCGCGAACTGGCGCGCACCCGGGGGCTCGACGGGGGACCGCTGATGCCGGTGGTGTTCACCTGCCTGCTGGGCGGCGAGGGCGGGGCGGACGGCTGGGAGAGCCTCTTCCCCGACGAGGTCTTCAACATCACCCAGACCCCGCAGGTCTGGCTGGACCACCAGGTCTACGAGTCCCGCGGGGAGCTGGTGCTCTGCTGGGACCACGTGGCGGGGCTCTTCCCGGACGGCCTGGTGCGCGACATGCACGCGGCGTACTGCGCCGCGCTGCGCGCCCTCGCCCGGGACGAGCGGGCCTGGGACCGTACGCGGCTCACCCCGTTCCCCGAGGCCCAGGCCGAACGCCGGGCCGTGGTCAACGACACCGCCGGGCCGGAGTCGGACCGGCTGCTCCACCAGCTCTTCGAGGACCGGGCCGCGAGCGGCCCCGACGCCGTCGCGGTGGTCGCCGAGGACCGCACCCTGACGTACCGGCAGCTCGACACCGCCGCCAACCGGGCCGCCCGGCGCCTGACGGCCGCGGGCGTCGAGCCGGGCGGGCGGGTGGCCGTCCTGGCCGGCAAGGGCTGGCGCCAGGTGGTGGCCTGCCTGGCGGTGCTCAAGGCGGGCGCGGCCTACCTGCCGGTCGACGCCGGGTCGCCGCAGCAGCGGATCGAGGACCTGCTGCGCCGCGCCGAGGTGGGCGGCGTGCTGGCCGACCCGGACCGGCTCGCCCGGGTCACCGGGCCGGCCGGGCGGTGCGCCCCGGGCGGAGCCCCGGTGCTGCCGGTGGACGAGGACCTGCTCGCACCGGTCGCCGAGGGCGAGGACGTCAGCGCCCCGCCGGCGTGCCGGACGCCCGCCGACCTCGCCTACCTGATCTTCACCTCGGGGTCCACCGGCGAGCCCAAGGGCGTGATGATCGACCACCGGGGCGCGGTGAACACCGTCCTGGACATCAACGACCGCTACGGGATCGGCCCGCGGGACCGGGTCCTGGCGCTCTCCGCGCTGGGCTTCGACCTGAGCGTCTACGACGTCTTCGGCCTGCTCGCCGCGGGCGGCGCGGTGGTCGTCCCGCCGGACGACCAGGTCCGCGAACCGGCGCGCTGGGCCGACTGGGTCCTCGACCACCGGGTCACGGTGTGGAACACGGTGCCGATGTCGATGGAGATGTTCACGGCGGCCGTGAGCGGCCGCCCGGACGAGTTCCGTGAGCGGCTGGCGCACAGTCTGCGGCTGGTGCTGCTCAGCGGGGACTGGATCCCCACCGAGCTGCCCGGCCGGGTGTCGGAGGTGTTCCGCGACGCGCGGACGGTGGGCCTCGGCGGCGCCACCGAGGCGTCGATCTGGTCGATCGCCCACGAGATCGACCGGGTCGACCCGGGGTGGGCGAGCGTCCCGTACGGACGGCCGCTGCGCAACCAGACCTTCCACGTCCTGGACCGGGCCCTGCGGCCCCGCCCCGACCACGTGCCCGGCGACCTCCACATCGGCGGCACCGGGCTGGCCCGGGGCTACTGGCGGGACGAGGAGCGGACGGCGGCGGCCTTCGTCCTCCACCCCGACACCGGCGAGCGGCTCTACCGCACCGGCGACCGCGGCCGCTACCTGCCGAACGGCGACATCGAGTTCCTGGGCCGCGACGACCTCCAGGTCAAGGTGGGCGGCCACCGGATCGAGCTCGGCGAGATCGAGCACCACCTGGCCGGGCTCCCGGGCGTGCGGCACGGCCTGGCGCACGTCGTCAGGCCGGACGGGCGCACCCCGCGGCTCGCCGCGTACCTGCACGTCGACCTGCCGGAGGAGGACGAGGAGGCCGCGGCCGCGGCGGTCGAGTTCCGGCTGGCACAGCCCGGGCTGCGCGTCCTCGACGGGGGGTTCCACCCCCTCGGCGCCGCGGCTGCCGGAGCCGACGACGCGGCGCTGAGCGCGCGCAAGAGCTTCCGGACCTTCGAGGGCGCCGAGCCGGACCCCCGGGCACTGGCCGACTGGCTCACCGGGGCCCTGGCACCCCGCCCCGCGCCGGGCGACGACCGCTCGGTCGCCGCCGCCGTCCGCCCGCTGCTGGCCCGTCCGGTCGAGGGCTCCGCGCTGCCCCGGCGGCGCTACGGGTCGGCGGGCTCGCTGTACCCGGTCCGGACCTACCTGGTCGGTGACCGCGACGCCGAGGGTCTGGCCGCCGGGGTGTTCTACCTCGACCCCGTCCGGCACGGGTGGGTCCGGGTGGGCTCCGGCGAGGCGGCGGCCGCCTGGCGCGCCGCCCACGGCGGCCGGGGCCCGGCCCTGCTGCTGGTGGCCAAGGGCTCGGCGATCGAGCCGCAGTACGGCGGGCGGGGCCTGCGCTACGCGGCGGTCGAGGCCGGGTCGATGGCTCAGCTGGTGAGCGACGCGACCGGGGCGGCCTGGCGGCTGCGGCAGGACCGCGAGGCGGGCGGGCTGACCCCGCTGGTGCTGGAGAGCCCGGACTGCCGGCTGCTGGGCGTGCTGGAACCCGGCCCGGTGGACGAGGCGGCCGGTGGCGCCGTGGACGAGGTGCTCCCGGACGGCCTCACCGTGCTGGTGCACGTCAGGCCGGGCGCCGTCCCGGCCGGGGCCGGCGGCGGACTGTCGGCGGGCTGGCACCGCTGGGAGGGCGGCCGCTGGGCCGGCTTCGCCGGGCCGGAGCCCGCACCCGACCTGAGCAACCCGGACAACTGGTCGATCTACCAGGGCGCGACGGCCGCCGTGTTCCTGCTCGGCCCCACGTCCGGCGGCCCCACGCCCGGCGGTCCCACGCCCGGCGGTCCCACACTCGGGGCCGAACGGGAGCCCGGGGCAGCCGAGTCGGCGGCCGGCCGGCTGGTGCAGCGGCTCGCGGACACCGGCCACCACCACGGGCTCGGCGGCTGCTCGATCGGCGAACTCGACCCGACCGGCGACCGGATCGTCCGGGCCGCGGCCGGCGGCGGCGAGGTCCTGCACGCCTTCTTCGCCGGTCCGGTGGCCGACGCCCAGCGCGCCGACCCGCGGCCGAGCGAAGCCGTCCCGTTCCGCCGGGTGCTCGCCCGGCTGGCCCGGACGGCGCTGGAGCGCCGGCTGCCCCCGTACATGGTCCCCGAGCACTACCTGGTGCTCGGCGAGCTGCCGCTGTCGCGCAACGGGAAGGTCGACCGCGGCCGGCTGCCCGCCCCGGCGGCGGCCGCGGCGCAGCGGCCCGCGCGGCCTGCGGGCGACGGGCGGCCGTACGGCGCCACCGAGCAGGCGGTCGCCCGGCTGTGGGCCGAGCTGCTGGGGGTCACGCCCGGGCCGGAGGACGACTTCTTCGCCCTCGGCGGCCACTCGCTGACCGCGACGCTCCTGCTCAACCGCGTCCGGGAGGTCTTCGGGGTCGAACTCCAGCTGCGCGGCATCTTCCTGCACCCCGACGTGGGCGGGCAGGCCGGGCTGATCGAGGCCGCCCGCGCCGACCGCCCGGCGGCGACGGTGGCGGCGGCGGACCGGACCCCGGCCCTGCGGCGGCGCTCGGCCACCCGGGCACCGGCCTCCTCCGGCCAGCAGCGCCTGTGGTTCGCCGAGCAGCTCGCCCCGCCCGAACTGCGCGGCGCCGTCTACGCGATGCCCTCGGCCGTCCTGATCGAGGGGGCGACGGACTGGCCGCTGCTGCGCCGGGCCGTGCAGCGGATCGTGGACCGGCACGAGGTGCTGCGGACCACCTTCCGGATCGCCGACGGGCGGATCGAGCAGGTCGTCCACGCGCGGATGCCCGTCGACCTGGAGGTCGAGGACTGCCCGGGCGTGGACGAGGCCGACCGGCGGGCGTACGCCGACCGGCGGCTGCGCGAACTGGCCGGGCACCGCTTCGACCTGGCCCACGGCCCGCTGTTCCGCTTTCACGTGCTCCGGCTGGCCGAGGACCGCCACCTGCTGTTCAGCGCGCTGCACCACATCGTCTCCGACGGCTGGTCGGTCGGCGTCTTCGCCGCCGAGCTCGACCTCGCCCAGCGGGCCGAACGCGACCGACAGGCGCCCGAACTGCCCGAGTTGGCGCTCCAGTACGCCGACTACGCGGCCTGGCAGCAGGAGCCCGCCACCCAGCGGGCCGCCACCGCGCGGGTCGACTTCTGGCACCGGACGCTGTCCGGGGCGCCCGCCACCTCGGTGCCGCCGGCCGACCTGCCCCGGCCCGCCCGGCAGGACTTCACCGGATCCAGCGTCAGCCGGCCGCTGCCGCCCGGACTGGCCGCCCGGATCGAGGAGCACTGCCGCACCCTCGGCGTCACGCCCTTCGCCTTCCACCTGGCGGCCTACACGGCCTGGCTGTCCCACAGCACGGGCCAGGACGACCTGGTGGTGGGCACCCCCGTCGACTCCCGCCACCACCCGGACCTGGAACGGCTGATCGGATTCTTCGCCAACATGCTGGCCCTGCGCGTCGACCGGGCGGCGCGGAGCACCTTCGGCGAGCACGCCCGGGCGGTGCAGGAGCGCCTGCTGGCCGCCCACGAGCACCGGGAGGTGCCGTTCGAGAGCGTGGTCGACGCGCTCGGCCTCGACCGCCGCTCCGGCAGGCACCCGCTCTTCCAGACCACCTTCGTGCACGAGAGCGCCGACCGGGCCGCCACCCTGCCCGGAGCCGTCCCCGTACCGCTGGAGTCGACCGTCGCCCGCTACGAGGTCAGCGTGCTGCTGCGGCCGCGCGGCGGAGAGCGGGAGCTCACCATCGAGTACGCGACCGGGCTCTTCCTGCCCGGGACGGCGCACCGCTGGCTCGACGAACTCCTGCTGCTGCTGGACGCGGCCGCCACCGACCCGGGGGCGAGCCTCGACGAGCTGACCGCCGTACTGGACGCCGCCGAACAGGACCGCACCGGGGGCCGCCGCGGCCCGCACCGCCCGCTGCCGGAGACCACCGTCGCCGAGCGCTTCGAGGAGATGGCGCGGCTGCACCCCGACGTGTGCGCGATCCGCTCCGGCGACGGCGGCCGGGAGACGCTCACCTACCGCGAACTGGACGCCCGGGCGAACCGGATCGCCCGGCTGCTGCTCGCCCACGGGGCCGGACCGCGGCGGGTGGTGGCCGTCCGCCTGCGCCGTACGGCCGACCTGTTCGCCACCTACCTGGCCGTGCTCAAGACCGGCGGCTGCTACGCGGCGATCGACGGCGGCAACCCGCCCGCCCGGATCGCCGCCCTGCTGGCCGACCTGGCGCCCGACCTGGTCGTCACCGACCGGGCCGACGCCGCCCCGACCACCGACGGTCCCTGCCTGGTGCTGGACGAACGGTCGGGCGCCGACCTCGACGACGGCCCCCTGCCCACCGCGGCCGGCCCCGACGACCTGGCCTACATCGTCCACACCTCGGGCTCCACCGGCGAGCCCAAGGGCGTGCGGATCCGGCACCGCGGCGTGGTCAACCTGGCGCTCTCCCAGCACGACCACTACGAGGTCGGACCGGGCCGCCACGTGCTCTCCCTGGCGTCCTGCGGGCACGACGGCTCGGTCTGGGAGTGGACCACGGCGCTGCTCAACGGGGCGACGCTCAGCATCGTGGCGGACTCCGCCGCCGAGGTGGTCAACCGGCTGCACCACCCGGACCGGCACCCGCCGGTCCACCTGGCCGCGCTCACCCCGACCGTGCTGGCCACCCTGCCCCCACACGCCCTGCCCGACCTCCAGGTGCTGGTGGTCGCGGGGGAGAGCTGCCCGCAGAGCCTGATCGACCGGTGGTCCGGCCGGGCCCGGATGTTCAACTTCTACGGGCCCAGCGAGGCCACCGTGACCGCCACGGCCTTCCCCGTCGACGGGCGGCGCGGCGCCGCCACCATCGGGCTGCCCGTGCGCAACACCGAGGTCCGGCTGCTCGACGAGCGGCTCCGGCCGGTGCCCCCCGGCGGCAGCGGCGAGATCTGCATCGGCGGCGTCGGACTGGCCGAGGGCTACCACCGGCGGGACGGCGAGACCGCCGCCGCGTTCGTCGAGACCGTGATCGGCGGCCGCCCCACCCGGCTGTACCGCACCGGCGACCGGGGCCGCTGGTCGGCCGACGGCCTGCTGGAGTTCCTCGGCCGGCTCGACGAGCAGGTGAAGGTCCGCGGCGTCCGGGTCGAGCCCGGCGAGGTCCGCGCCCGGCTGCTCGACCTGCCGGGCGTCGACCAGGCGGCGGTGGTCGCCGACAGCGGGTCGGGCGAGGTCCGGCTGCTCGGCTACCTGGTCGCGGCGCGACCGCTCGACCCGGACGCGCTGCGGGACCGGCTGCGGGCCACCCTGCCGGACGCGATGGTCCCCGCCTGGCTCTGCCAGGTCGACGCCCTGCCCCGGGCCCTGAGCGGAAAGGTCGACGCGGCGCGGCTGCCCCGGCCCGAGGCGGCCCCGGCGCCGGAGGAGCCCTCCCCGGGGGCCGGCTCGACCGTGCAGCGCCTCCAGGGGCTCATGGAGACGGTCCTGGAGGGCCGACGGCTCGGGCCCGAGGGCGACTTCTTCCGCCACGGCGGCCACTCGCTCAAGGCCGTCCAACTCGTCACCGCCGTGTACGAGGAGTTCGGCACGGAGCTGGAGGTCCGGGACGTGTTCGACCACCCCACGGTGGCGGAACTGGCGCAGCTGATCGACGACAAGGGGCAGGCCCGATGACCGGCGCACCCACCCGGACCCGGCGTCAGCCGGTCTCCCGCTTCCAGCGGCAGCTCTGGCTGGCCGAGCGGATCGCCCCCGCACCGGGCACCTACAACCTCCCGGTGCTCCTGGAACTGCGCGGCACCCCGCAACTCCCCGCCCTGGCCGAGGCGCTGCGCACCCTGCTGCGGCGGCACGCCGTGCTGCGCTGGCAGTTCCCCGAGGCGGACGGCGAACCCCACGCCGAGGACAGCGGCGACCCGGAGGTGCCGGTTGCCGGACTCGACTGGCGGGAGCTGTCCGCACCGGACCGGGAGGCACGGCTCGCCGCGTTCTTCCGGGAGCCCTTCGCGCTCGACCGGGGGCCGCTGGTCCGGGCCGCGCTGGCCCGGACCGGGCCGGACCGCCACTGGTTCGCGCTCTGCGTGCACCACCTCCTGGTGGACGGCTGGTCGATCGGCATCCTGCTGCGCGAACTGGCCGCCGCCTACAGCGCCGCCGTGCACGGCCGGGAGCCCGAACTCCCGCCCCCCGGCACCCCGTTCGCGCAGGACGTCGAGCGCGAACCGGCCGACCTGACCCGGCAGTCGGAGTTCTGGAAGAAGTCCCTGGCCGGTGCTCCGCAGCGGCTCACCCTGCCCTTCGAACGCGGCCGCGACTCCTGGTCGGGGCAGGCCCGGCGGTACGACTTCGGCCTCTCCCCGGAACTCAGCGCCCGACTGCGCGGGCTCGGCGAGGAACGCCGCGCCAGCCCCGCGATGACGCTGATGACGGCCTACCTCGCCCTGCTGGCCCGGTTCGGCGCCACCACCGACGTGCTCGGCACGGTGCCGGTGGTCAACCGGCTGCGCCCGGGCCTGGGCGACACCGTGGGCCTGCTCACCAACACCCTGCCGGTGCGGTTGACCCTCGCCCCCGGCGCGAGCTTCGCCGACGCCCTGACCCAGGTGCGCGACCGGCTGCTGAACGCCATGGCCAACGCCGACGTGCCGTACCAGCAGATCGTCGACGCCGTCGCCACCGAGCGCGAGCCCCACGTGCCCACGCTCTGCCAGACGCTGTTCACCTGGGGGGAGAGCGGGCCGCCGCTCGTCCTGGACGGCCTGGAGACGGAGCTGCGGCCGGCCCCCGAGATCGCCGTCAGGTTCGACCAGATGCTGTTCGCCGGGGAGCAGGACGGCCGCATCGAGCTCCGCCTGGAGTACCCGGCCGAGCTCTACGACGAGGACTCCGTCGCCGAGTTCGCCGAGAGCTACGTCGCCTGCCTGACGGCGATGGCCGAGGACTGCGACCAGCCGGTCGAATCGGCCTCGCTGGTCTCCGAGCGGCAGCGCCGCCGGATGGCCGCGTGGTCGCGGCCCCGGCCCGAGCCGCCGCGGTCGCGCACCGTCCACCAGGCGGTCGAACACTGGGCCGCCACCGGCCCGCGGGTGGTCGCGCTGCACCGGGGCGAGCGCACCTGGGACTACGGGTGGCTCAACGCCACCGCCAACCGGCTCGCCCGCAGGCTGCGCGCCGCCGGGATCGGGCCCGGCGACGTCGTCGCGCTGCGGATGGAGCGCTCGGTCGAACGGGTCGTCGCCTGGCTGGCGACGGCCAAGGCCGGCGCCTGCTACCTGTCCGTCGACCCGGGCGACTCCACAGACTCCACGGACAGCGAGACCGGAAGGGCCGTCGCCGGGGCCGCGCTGCTGCTGGCGCACGAGGCCCTGGCGGCCGACCCCCTCCCGGGCGTCCCGCTGCTGCTCTGGGAGCGGACAGAACCGGAACTCGCCGCGCTGGACGGCACCGACCTCGGGCTGGACGTCGACCCCGACGACCCGGCCTGCCTGGTGTTCACCTCCGGAACCACCGGGCCGCCCAAGGCGGTCCGGCTGGCGCACCGCGGCCTGGTCAACCTCGCCGCCCACCACCGGGAGGCCTTCGGGGTCGGGCCGGGCGAGGTCGTCCTCCAGCTCGCCGCCGCCGGCTGCGACGCCTCGGTCGGGGAGTGGGCGGGCGCGCTCGCCAACGGCGCCGCGCTGCGGCTCCCGCCGACCCGGGACGTCCACGACCGCCCGGCCGAGGTCGTCGCGGCGCTGCGCGAGCCCGGTGCCACCGTGGTCGCCCTGCCGCCCTCCCTCGCCGCGGCGCTGCCCGACGACGCCCTGCCCGCCGTCCGGGTGCTGCTGCTGCGGGGCGAGCCGTCCCCGCCCGAGCTGCTGACCAGGTGGGCGGCGCGGGTGCCGGTGGTGGCCGACACCTACGGCGTCGGCGAGGCCACGGTGACGAGCACCAGCTTCGTCCACCGGCCCGGGTTCCCCGCCCGGACGGTGGGCACGGCCCTGCCCGGCGTCGGGATCCACGTCCTGGACGAGGCCGGCCGTCCGCTCCCGCCCGGCCTGGTCGGCGAGATCGGCGTCTCCGGCGAGGGCCTGGCACCCGGCGGGGGCCTGACGCCCGGCCACCCGGACAGCCCGAACGGCCCGGACGGGGCTCCGGCTCGGATCCACCGCACCGGCGACCTGGGCCGGTTCCTGCCCGACGGCAACCTGGTGTTCGAGGGCCGCCGCGGCGACCGGACCGAACTGCGCGGCCACCGGGTCGACCCGGACCGGATCGCCTCGGCCCTGCGCACCCACCGCACGGTGCGGGACGCCGCGGTGACCGCCGCCCCGGTCGGCACCGACGGCCCCCGGCTCACCGCCTACGTGGTGCCCGCAGGCCAGGCCCCCGCAGGCGAGGAGGCCCGCGCCCGGCTGCGGCTGGAGCTGCGCGACCACCTGGCCGAGCGGCTCGGACCCCACCCGGTGCCCGAGGCGTACGTCCTGCTCGACGAACTGCCGCTGAACCCGCGCAGCCTGACCCTCCGGCCGCGGGCCCTGCCCCGCCCCGGGGCCGACAGCCTGCTCGGCCCGGACGCCTCCGCGCTGCGCACCGCCACCCAGCGGGAACTCGCCGGGATCTGGAGCGGGTTGCTGGGCGTGGAGACGGTCGGCCCGGACGACTCGTTCTTCCTGCTGCGCGGCAACTCGCTGCTGGTGGTCAAGGTCGGCCACGCGATCCGCGCCCGCTTCGGCGTCGACCTGCCGGTCCGCCGGCTCTTCGAGCGCAGCACGCTGCGCGACCTCGCCGAGACCGTGGACGAGGCACTGGCCGCCCGGGACGCCGTGGACCCGGCGGCGCGCCGGGCACCGGCCGAGCCCCTGCCGCGGGCCACCGACCGGCCGGAGTGGCCGCTGTCCTTCGCCCAGGCCCGGATGTGGTTCCTGGACCGGCTCACCGACGGCAACCCCGCCTACCACGTGCCGCTGGCCCTGCGGCTGACCGGGCGGGTGTCGGCCGAGGAGGTCGGGCGGCTGCTGACCGCGCTGGTGCGCCGGCACGAGGTGCTGCGCACGGCGTACGTCGAGACCGACCGCCGGCCCGTCCAGCGGGTCCTGGCGGCCGCGCCGGTCCGGGTCGCGGTCAGCGACCTGCGGGGCCTCGACCGCCCCGAGGGCGAGCGGGAGTGGCGCCGCCTGGCCGCCGCCGACCTGGCGCGGCCGTTCGCCCTCACGGCGGGGGAGAACCTGCGGGCCCGGCTGGTGGCCCTGGACGAGGAGCACGCCGTCCTGCTGCTCTGCCTGCACCACATCGCCGTCGACGGCTGGTCGGTGGAGCAGCTGCTGGCGGAGCTGGCCGCGCTCTCCCGCGGCGAGGACCTGCCGCCGGTGCCGCTGCGCTACGTCGACTACGCAAGCTGGCAGCGGGAGATCGGCTCCGACCGGCTCGACCAGCAGCTGGCCCACTGGAAGTCCCGACTCGACGGCGCCCCCGAGCGGTTGGAGCTGCCGACCGACCACCCCCGGCCGCCCGAGCAGGACTACCGCGGCGCCACCGTGACCCGCCCGCTGGCGGAGGGGCTCAGCGCCGGGCTGCGGAAGCTCGCCGCCGACTGCGGGGTCACCGAGTTCGTGCTGTACCTGACGGCGTTCCAGGTGTGGCTGGGCCGGATGGCGGGCAGCGAGGACGTCGTGGTGGGCACGGCGGTGGCCGGCCGGCACTACGTGGGCAGCGACCGGCTGGTCGGGCTGATGGCCAACTCGCTCGCCCTGCGGCTGCGCCACGAGGGCACCGAACGCTTCACCGACCTGGTCGCCAGGGCGCGGGACACCGTCGTCACCGCCCAGGAGAACCAGGACCTGCCGTTCGAGCTGCTGGTCGACCACCTGGACGTGGCCCGCGACCTCGGCCGCACCCCGGTCTTCCAGACCATGTTCACCCTCGCCGACCGGCTCCCCGCGCCGTTCGACCTGGCCGGGGCCACCGCCGAACTGCTCACCCTGGACGCCGACACGGCCAAGTTCGACCTCTCCCTGCACGTCCAGACCGGCGGCGTCGACGGCCCCTACCTGCGGGCCGACCACGCGACCGCGATCCTCGCGCCGGACACCGTGGCGCAGTGGCTGGAGGGCTTCGAGACCTTCCTGCGGTCGGTCCTCGCCCGGCCCGACGGCCCGGTCCGCGACCTCGACCTGCTGCCCCCGGCGCGCCGCGCCGCACTGCGCCGCCTCGGCTCCGGACCGGTCCGCGCCTACGGGCCGGAGCCGGTCACGGACCTGGTCGCCGGGTGGGTCCGTCGCGACCCCGGGCGCACCGCCGTCGAGGACGCGACCGGACGGCTCGGCTACCGCGAACTGTCCGACCTGGCCGACCGGGTCGCCGCCGGCCTGCACCGGCACGGCGTGCGCCCCGGGGACCCGGTGGTCGTCGCCCTGCCCCGGGACCGCCGGCTGCCCGCCGCGCTGCTCGGGATCCTGCGGGCCGGCGCCTCCTTCGTCCCCGTCGACCCGGCCCACCCGGCCGCGCGCACGGCGCACGTCGTCGAGGACTGCGGCGCCCGCCTGGCGCTGGGCGACCCGGGCGCCGCCGGGCTGTCCTGCGTCGGCTGGGCGGACCTCACCCGCCCCGGCGGGGCTGACCTCATCGAGGCCGGCGGGGCGCCCGGGCCGACTGGGCCCACCGGGCCGGGGCCCGACGCGGTCGCGTACACGATCTACACCTCGGGCTCCACCGGCCGCCCCAAGGGCGTGGTGGTCTCCCACCGGAGCCTGGCCAACTCCCTGCGGGCGATGGCCGAGGTGCTCGGCACCGGCCCGGGCCACCGGCTGCTGGCGATCACCACCACCGCCTTCGACATCTCCGTCCTGGAACTGCTCCTCCCGCTCACCGCCGGGGGCACCGTGATCGTGGCGGACGAGCAGGCCCAGCGGGACCCGGACACCCTGCGGACGTGGCTGGCGGACCACCGGGCCGACGTCCTCCAGGCCACCCCGGCCACCTGGCAGGGCCTGCTCGACACCGGATGGGCCGCGCCCCGCGACTTCACCGCGGTCGTCGGCGGCGAAGCCCTGCCCCAACCGCTCGCCGACCGGCTCACCGAGCGGACGGGCACCGCGTGGAACGTCTACGGCCCCACCGAGGCCACCATCTGGAGCACGGCGGCCCGGCTGGTCCGCCACGAACGCGTGCACCTGGGCCGGCCCCTGCCCAACACCCGGGCGTCCGTCCTGGACGCCTCCGGCCGGCCGGTGCCCCAAGGGGTCGTCGGGATGCTGCACCTGGCCGGGGCCGGGCTCGCGGTCGGCTACCTCGGGCGCCCCGACCTGGACGCGGCGGCCTTCGGCACCGACCCGGAGACCGGCGAGCGGCTCTACCGGACCGGCGACCTGGCCAGGATGCGCGCCGACGGCACCCTGGAGTTCCTCGGCCGCCAGGACGCCCAGGTGAAGATCCGCGGCTTCCGGATCGAACCGGGCGACGTCGAGGCGACGCTGTCCCGACTGGCCGGTGTGGAACGGGCGGTGGTCACCGCCGTCGGCTCCGGGGCGCACGCCCGGCTGGTCGCCTTCCTCCAGCAGGCCGGCCCGGGCGCGGACGGCCCGAGCGCGGACGGACTGGACGCTGACGGACTGGCCGAGGCCGCCCGCCGCCGGGCGCAGGAGCAACTGCCCGAGTACCTGCGGCCGTCCCAGTACCTCGTCCTCGCCGAGCTGCCACTCACCCCGAACCGCAAGGTGGACACCGCCGCGCTGCGCGCACTGGCGGCCGAGCGGACGACCGCCGCCCGACCGGACGACCCGGTGATGATGACCCCGGTGCAGTACGCGCTGCGGCGGCTCTGGCACACCGTCCTCGGCGGGGCCGCGCCGGGCCTGCGGGACGACTTCTTCGCCTCCGGCGGGACGTCGGTGCTCGCCGTCCGGCTGGCCCGGGAGATCCAGCGGGAGTTCGGCACGGAGGTCCGGGTGGCCGACGTCTTCCACGGCCGCACCGTCGAGCGGCTCGCCGAACTGGTCGGCCGGGCCGGCGGCACCCCGCCGCAGCTGCCCGTCCTGCTCGACCTGCCCGACCTCGGCAACGGCGCCGCCACGGCACCGGCCGACGGCGAACCGCCCGTCTTCGCGATCCATCCGGCCGGCGGCACCGCGTACTGCTACCAGCCGCTGGCGGAACTGCTGCGCTCCGCGCGCTGCGTGGGCGTCAACCACCCCCACCTCGACGACCTGGAGCACCGCTACGCAACGCTGCGCGAGATGGCCGAGGAGTACGCCCGGCTACTGCGGGCCCGGCAACCCGCCGGCCCGTACCGGCTGCTGGGCTGGTCCTTCGGCGGAACGCTCGCCTACGAGATCGGCCGGGTCCTGGAGCGGGCGGGGGAGCGGGTCGCCGGAGTCGTGATCCTCGACGCCCACAACTGGGGGCCGCGCGCCGCCGCGCTCGCCGCCCTCGACATCGACGAGGTGCTGGAACACCAGCGCCGCCACGGCCAGCACGTCGACCGCTTCATGGAGAAGGACGCCCGGGAGAGCGACCGGCTGCTGCGGGCGAGCTGCGCGACGGCGGCCGGCTTCCCCGTCCTGCTGTTCAAACCCACCGACCGGGACGAAGTCGCCCCGGCGCTGTTCGACGACGAGCACAACGGCTGGCGGGGCCTGCCCGCCGCACTGACCCTGCGGCGGGTCGAGGGCAACCACGGCAGCCTGCTCCGCAAGCCGGCCCTGGACCGGATCGCCGCCGAGGTCGACGACTTCTTCGCCGTGACGATCGGAGTGACGACATGATCCCGCCTCCCCTGGAGAACGCGCTCTACGGCATCCACGCCACCCACGCCCTGCGGCTGGCCGACCGGCACGGCGTCTTCACCCACCTGCTGCGCCACGGCCCGGCCACCGCACCCGCCGCGGCCGCCGAACTGGGGCTCGACGCCGAGACCCTGGAACGGCTGATGCTGCTGCTCAAGGTCTCCGGACTGCTCGCCGACGCCGGCGGCGGCCGGTACGAACTCCCCGCCGGGACGGCCGACTTCCTCGCCCCCGACGGCCCCCGCTACCTGGGCGGCTTCGTCGAGCACCTGGTCACCGACGCCGCCCGCCAACTGGAGCTGCTGGACGGGTACCTGACCCGCGGCAAGGACGCCGTGGACGCGGACCTCCCGGACGCGTTCGCCCGGATCCACCGGGACGGTGCGTCGACCGAGCGGTTCCTGGCGGCCATGTGGCAGCTGAGCCACCACGCCTCCGACCGCCTGGCCGAACTCGCCGACCTGGGCACGGTGACCAGGCTGGTCGACGTCGGCGGGGCCAACGGCCCCTTCGCCGTCGCCGCGCTGCGCCGCCACCCGGCCCTGCGGGCCACCGTGTTCGACCTGCCCGAGGTCGAGCCGTTCCTCAAGGCCAAGCGGAGCGAGCACGGACTCGACGACCGGCTGGACTTCCGGGCCGGGGACTTCTTCCGCGACGAGCTGCCCCCCGGCGACTGCTTCGCCTTCGGCTACGTCCTGTCGGACTGGTCCGACGCCACCTGCCTCGACCTGCTGCGCTCGGCCCACCGGGCCTGCGCGCCCGGCGGCCGGGTGCTGGTGATGGACCGGCTGTTCGACGAGGACCGCGACGGCCCGCTCGGCGCCGCCGTGATGAACCTGTCGATGCACGTGGAGACCCAGGGGCGGCACCGCTCGGCCCGGGAGTACGCCGGACTGCTGGAGGCCGCCGGGTTCACCGCCTGCGAGGTGCGCCGCTCCGACGGCGACAAGCACCTCGTGACGGCCCGCCGGTCGTAGGCCCCGTCGGAGCCCGGCCCCAATCCCTCGTCGAACCACCGGAGGTGACCCCGTGGAACCGCGCTTACCGGAACACTGCGCACACATCGTCAGGATCCAGCGGGAGCGCGGCCGCGCGGCGCTCGCACCCGAACGGCTCGACGAGCTGGCCGGGTACCACGACCGGCCCCCGGCGCCCGCCGACGGGGAGGCGGACGGCGAGGCGGAACTGCTCGGACTGCTGACCCGGCCGTTCAGCCGGACGACGGACATACCGAGGTACTACCGCTACACCGACCTGCACGTCTTCGACTGGTTCCTGGACCAGCGGCCGGACGACCAACTGACCGGCGCCGCCGAGGCGTTGGCGGTCTCACTGACCGCCCTGCTCGCAGTGGAGCGGGCCGCCCCGGCCGGAGCGATCGACCCCGCGACCTCGGCCGAGCGGCAGCAGCGGCTGCGGGCCCCGCTCGACCGGGTGGCGGAACTGACCTTCGACCCGGCCGGGGCGGTCCCGCTGGGGGAGGCGCTGCGCGCCCGGGAGAGCGACCCGCGGGCGCGCTGGAACCGCTTCGTGCTGGCCGAGTGCACCGGCTTCCCGCAGTCCGACAAGCACGACGAGCACCTCTTCCTGCGCTCCGTGCACGCCTGCGAGATGGTCTTCTTCCTGGTCCGCGCCCTCGTGCTGCGGGCCGCCGAGACCTGCGCGGGCGACCGGCGGGAGGCCCGGACCAGGCTCCGCCAGGCCGTGCTGACGGCCGAACTGCTGAACGGCGTGTTCAGCGCGCTGTGGACGATGTCGCCCGAGCGCTTCATGGAGTTCCGGGCGGAGACCGGCGACGCCAGCGCCGTGCAGTCCATGAACTACCACGCCATGGAGATCGTGCTCTACGGCCTGGACCCGGAGAAGGAGAAGGTCCTCGCGGAGTACGGGCACCTGGCCGAACTGCGCGGGGTCCTCGCCGAGGAGTGGCAGGCCCAGGGCGCCCGGGTGCGGGCCGCCGGGGACGGCGAGATGGACCGCCACCTCGACGCACTGCTACGGGTGCTCCGCCGTTGGCGCGGGCGCCACTACGGCTTCGCCGTCCGGTACCTGACCCCCGAGCTCACCGGCTCCGGCGGCACCGAAGGCGCGAACTACCTCAAGAGGTTCGTGGAGAAGCGGGGCCTTCCGGCACCCGAGCGGTCCCGGGGCGTCCGGACCTTCCTCACGTGCTGACCACCGGAGAGAACGAGGAGACCATGCCGACCGAGCGACTCACCCTGGTGTGCCTGCCCTTCGCCGGGAGCGGGGCCGGCTTCTACCGCGCCTGGGCCGACCTCGCGGTGCCCGGCCTGACGGTGCTGCCGGTCCAACTGCCCGGGCGGGAGGAGCTGTTCCTGGACGAACCGCTCACCGAGGTGGCCCAGGCCGTCGCCCTGCTCGCCCCCCGGATCGCCGAACTCACCGAAGGCCGGCGGTTCGCGCTCCTCGGCCACAGCCTCGGCGCCGTGCTCAGCTACGAGATCGCGCTCGCCCTCGACCGGCAGGGCGACGGCGGCCCGGAGCACCTGTACGTCAGCGGCTCACCCGGCCCGTCGAACGGGCGCGAGGCCCGCGCCACCGGGCTGGACGACACCGAATTCCTGGCCCGCGTCCAGGAGTTCGCCGGCTACCGGCACGAGGCCTTCGACGACCCGGACCTGCGGGAGGTCCTGCTGCCGGTGCTCCGCGCCGACGTCGCCATGCACGAGGACTACGCGCCGAGCACGACCGAGCCCCTGCGCGTCCCGGTCACCTCGCTGCGGGGCGCCGAGGACGACCTGGTCACCGCCGCGCAGGCCCGGCAGTGGCAGGACGTCACCGAGAGGGAGTTCCGCTACCTCGAACTGCCCGGCGGCCACATGTACCTGGTCGACTCGCCCGAAGCCCTGCTGCGGGCCGTCGCCCGGGGCCGCACCGGGCAGGGGACGGAGGAAGCGCGGACATGCAGCTGACGGACCGGACCGCCGTGATCACGGGAGCGGCCCGCGGGCTCGGCCGCGCGTGCGCCCTCCGCTTCGCCCGCGAGGGCGCCGACCTGGTGCTCCTCGACCTCGCCGGCGACCTGGACGGCGTGGACTACCCGCTGGGCAGCCGCAGCCAGCTGGACCACACGGCCGAGCTGTGCGAGGAGCACGGCAGCGCGGTCGTCACCGCCGCGGTCGACCTGCGCGACCCGGCGGGCGTGCAGGAGGCGGTCGGCCGGGCGCTGGAGCGCTTCCACCGGATCGACGTGCTCGTCAACAACGCCGGCATCGCGGCGCCGTCCGGCCGCCCGGTGCACGAGACCAGCGAGCGCGACTGGGCGCTCATGCTGGACGTCAACCTCTCCGGCGCCTGGCGGATGATCAGGGCGGTCGCGCCGGGGATGGTCGAGCAGGGGTCCGGGAGCATCATCAACGTCTCCTCGACCGCCGGACTGGTCGGCTACCGCTACTTCGCGGGGTACGTCGCCGCCAAGCACGGACTCATCGGCCTGACCAAGGCCGCGGCCCTGGACTACGCGCCCCACCGGATCCGGGTCAACGCGCTCTGCCCCGGCTCGGTGCGCGACGACCCGCTGGTCGAGGGCCGGATGCTCACCGAGATCGCCCGCTCCCTCGACCTGCCGCCGGAGGGCCACGAGGAGGCCTTCCTCCGCGACCAGCCCATGAACGCGCTCGTCGAACCCGCCGACGTGGCCGGGGCGGCGCTCTGGCTGGCCGGGGACGACTCCCGCCGGGTGACCGGAACGGTCCTCACCGTCGACGGCGGCTTCGTCACCCGGTGACGGCACCGGACCGCCCAGAGCTCGGCAGGAGGCCGACCGTGGTTGCACAGACCGAAGCGACGCCGCCCCCACCCGTGGCCGGACCGCCCACCGGCACCGGCCACGACCGGGCGCACCCCGGGCTGCCGTCCGGCCTGCGGCTGCCCGCGCAGGGGCGGGCCTGCCACGGGGTGATCGCCCGGCTGCCCGGCACGCCCGGCCCGGACGACACCGGCCGACGGCTGGCGCAGGCCGCCCGCCGTCTGCCGGAACTCGGCTCGCCCCGGCTCTGGGAGACCAGGGTCGCGACCACCCGGGACGACCCGGGGGCCGCCGCGCGGGCCCGGCGGGAGCTGCTGCGCCCGGTCCACGACGAACGCTCCCCGCTCCGCGCCGTCCGGCTGACGTACGCCGACGGAACCGCGGACCTGGTGCTCGTCGCCCTGCGCCACCTCGTCCCGCGCGCCCTGCTGGAGCAGCTGGCCGGGGCCCTGCTCACCGGGGCGGCGGTGGAGCCGCCGTCCGCCGACGCGCAGTCCGCGCCGTCCACCCCGTCCACCCCGTGGGCCGCGCCCGCCCCGGCCGACTGGGGCCTGGGGGACCGGCACCGCGGCGGTACCGTCAGCGCCCGCCCGCTCGCCGTGCCCGGCCCCGGAGCCGGCCGGGGACCGCGTACCGCGCGGCTGCTCCTGGAGGCCCTCGCCCTCACCGTCGCCCGGTACGCCGGAACGGAGACCGTGACGATCGGGCACCTCGACGTGGCACGCGGACGAGCGGAGCGCGCACGCCTGAGCACCCGGAAGATCGACGAGGAGCAGAGCGTCGCCGACCGACTCGCCGCACCCGGACCCGAAACCGACCTCGCACCCGGTCCGGCCCCCGGGCCGGAGCTCCCGGCGGTCGGCGTCGTCCACGCCGAGGCCTGGGACGGCTGCACCTACCTGCCCTGCCTGACGCCCGTCTTCCCGATCACCGTGCACCTCCTGGAACACCCCGACGGCACGGCCGAGGCGTCCTGCTGGTTCGACGAGGGCGTCCTCGCCCCGGAGGTGGCCGACACCTTCTGCACCTCGGTCGAGCGGCTGGCCGCACGGTTCGCGGCCGACTCCGGCACGACCGTCCCGGCCACGCTGCCGCCCCTGACCCCGGAGGAGACGGCCCGGGTCCTGCGCCGGGGCGGCGCCGGCCGGGCCCCCGGCCCCGGCGCCGACCGGCGGATCGACGACTGCTTCGAGGAGGCGGCCCGCCGACGCCCCGACGCGGTGGCGCTGACCGACGAACACGGAGAGCTGACGTACGGACAGCTCGACGAGCGCGCCGACCGGGTCGCGGCAGGCCTGCACGCCCTCGGAGTCGCCCCGGGGAGCAAGGTCGGTGTCTGCCTGGACCGCGACGCCTCGGTGGTCGTCGCGATGCTCGGCATCCTGAAAGCCGGGTGCGCCTACGTCCCGATGGACGTCCGCTACCCGGCGGACCGGCTGCGGTACGTCGTCGAGGACGCGCGACTGCCCCTCGTCGTCGCCGGCGCGGAGTCCTTCCCCGCCGTCGCGGACGTCCGGGTCGTGGGCCTCGACGAGCTGAGCGCCCTCGGCGTGCCCGGCTGGGGCGGCGACCGACGGCCGGGAACCCCCGCCGACGACGCCTACGTGATCTACACGTCCGGGTCCACCGGCCGCCCCAAGGGCGTGGTCGTCCCGCACCGCAACGTGACCGCCCTGCTGGCGGCGACCGGTCCGGACTTCGCGCTGCGCCCCGACGACGTCTGGACGCTGTTCCACTCCACCGCCTTCGACTTCTCGGTCTGGGAGACCTGGGGCTGCCTGCTCAGCGGCGGACGCCTCGTCGTCGTCCCGCACTGGACGGCGCGCGACCCCGAGGAGTTCCACCGGCTCCTGGTCGAGCAGCGGGTCACCGTCCTCAACCAGACCCCGTCGGCCTTCGCCCAACTCGTCCGCGCGGACCGGGCCGCGAAGGCCGAACTGTCGGTGCGCCTGCTGGTCTTCGGCGGCGAACCGCTCGACGTGGCGCTGCTCGCCCCCTGGTTCGCCGGGCACTCCCCGACCCGGTGCCGGGTGGTGAACATGTACGGCATCACCGAGACCACCGTGCACGTGACCGCCCAGACGATCACCCCGGCCGAGGTGGTCGCCGGCTCCCGCTCGGTCGGACGCGCCCTGCCCGGCTGGTCGGTCTCCGTCCGGGACGCGCGGGGACGCGTCCTGCCACCGGGGGCGGCGGGCGAGATCCACGTGGGCGGCGCCGGACTCGCGGCGGGCTACCTGGGCCGGCCGGAGCTCACGGCCCAGCGGTTCGTCACCGACGAGGCGACGGGCGAACGCCTCTACCGCAGCGGGGACCAGGGGCGGCTGCGCCCCGACGGCAGCCTCGACCACCTCGGACGGCTGGACCAGCAGGTCAAGATCCGCGGGCACCGGATCGAACCGGGCGAGATCCGGGCCGTGCTGGCGGCCGACCCGGCGGTGAGCGAGGCCGTCGTCGTCGCCACCGCGGCGGCTCCCGACGATCCGGCGAGCAGCCGGATCGACGCCTACGTCGTCCTGGCCGGAGAAGCGCAGGAGGCCGGGGACGCCGACACCGCACGGATCCTCGACAGCGCCCGCCGCATCCTGCCCGACTACATGGTCCCCGCCACGCTCACCCGGATCCCCGCCGTCCCGCTCACCACCAACGGCAAGCCGGACCTCGACCGGCTCCCGCCACCGGCCGCCGCCGGTCGGGCCGACGCCACCGCGACTGGTACGGCCGCGACCGACGACCTCGCCGCGGAGGTCCTGGGCGTCTGGAGCCACCACCTGGGGGCCGAGGTGTCCATGGCCGACAACTTCTTCCTGCTGGGCGGCAATTCGCTGCTGGTGCTGCGGGTGCTCAGGTCCTTGCAGGAGCGGGGGCTGCCGAGGATCGCGCCCCGCGACTTCTACCGCAACTCGACCGCCGACACGTTCATCCGGCTCGTCGCCGCCCGGCGCGACGCGCCCGGCACCGACCGGCCCTGACCAACCGATCCTGGAAGAAGGTACTGCGAGCCATGGACACGAACGGGATCTCCGCGGTGGTATCCGGCGGCGCGAGCGGACTCGGCGCGGCCACCGTCCGCGAACTGGCCGCCCACGGCGTCAAGGTGGTGATCGCCGACCTCGGCGAGCAGCCGGGCAAGGCGCTGGCCGACGAGGTCGGCGGCCTCTTCGTCAGGACGGACGTGACCGACGAGGCGCAGGTGGAGGCCGCCGTCCAGGCCGCCGTCGACACCGGCCTCCCACTGCGCGTCATCGTCAACAGCGCCGGTATCGCCTGGGCCTCCCGGACGGTCGGGCGGGACGGCGCCCCGCATGACCTCGGCCAGTTCGAGAACGTCGTCCGGGTCAACCTGGTCGGCACCTTCAACCTGCTGCGGATCGGCGCCGCGCGGATCGCCCGGACGGCGCCCGTCGACGCCGACGGCCTGCGCGGCGTGGTGGTCAACACGGCGTCCGTCGCGGCGCTGGAGGGCCAGACGGGCCAGGTCGCCTACGCCGCCTCCAAGGCGGGCATCGTCGGCCTGACCCTGCCCGCCGCCCGCGACCTGGCGGCGGTCGGCGTCCGGGTCAACACGATCTGCCCGGGCATCATCGACACGCCGATCTACGGCGAGGGCGAGGCCGCCGAGGCGTTCAAGGCCAAGCTGGTCGCGCCCGTCCCCTTCCCCAAGCGGGCCGGCCGGGCCGCGGAGTTCGCGCACCTGGTGCGCTTCCTGATCGAGAACGACTACGTGAACGGCGAGACGATCCGCTTCGACGGCGGGATCCGCTTCCAGCCGTGAACCCCGGCCCCGCCGCCCCGGCCCCGGTGCCGCCCGGGCCGGGGCGACGGCGCGTCAGGCGGCCGGGCCCCGGTGGGCGCCGCTGCGGATGGCGCGCAGGATCTCGTGGGCCCAGTCGGCGGGACGGCTGTGCCCGAGGAGGGCGGAGAGCCGGACCATCCGGGTGCGGCGCTCGGCGGGGGAGAGGTCGAGGGCGTGGGCGAGGACGGCGGTGAGGTCCTCGGGGGAGTGCGGATCGGTGAGCAGGGCGGCCTCGCCGAGTTCGGCCGCGGCGCCGGTGTGGCGGGACAGGACGAGGACCCCCGGGTCGGCCCGGTGCTCCGGGAACGCGGCGCGGGCGGCGACGAACTCCTTGGCGGTGAGGTTCATGCCGTCCTGGAGCGAGGTGATCCAGAGGACGTCCGCGGTGAGGTACTGGTCGACCACCTCGGCGGTGGAGAGGCGGTGCGGCCGGTAGTCGACCGGTTGCCAGGACCCGCTGCGCCAGCGGGAGTTGGTCTCGGCGACGCGTCGCTCCAGGCGCCGGCGGGTGCTCTCGTACGCGGTGATCCCGGGCTCGGGCGGCGGGCAGACCAGGCGGAAGACGAGCCGGCCGCGCAGATCGGGGCGGCGGGCGAGCAGGCGGTCGACGGCGTCGACCTTCTGGACCGGGGCCTTGGCGTAGTCGAGGCGTTCCACCGAGAGCACGACGCGCCGGGTGTCCGGGCGGCGGTGCGGGGCGCGCAGGCGGGCGAGCCGTTCGACGGCCGGCCGGTCGATGCCGAGCGGGTGGACGGTGGTGCGCGGCGGGCCGGGGAGGCCCGCGAGGGTCCGGCGGAAGCGGTCGGCGAAGGCCTCGGTGTGGAAGCCGGCCCAGTCGAGGCAGGCGAGCGAGGAGCGGAGTTCGGCGGCGACGGGGAGGCCGGCGAAGGTCTCCGGGTCCGGGAACGGGGTGTGGTGGAAGAGCCCGGTCCTCAGGTCGGGGCGGGCCCGGCGGAGCAGGCCCGGGACGAGCCAGAGGTTGTAGTCGTGCAGCCAGACGGTGGCGCCGGGGGCGGCCTGGGCGCTGATGTGCCGGGCGAAGCGGGCGTTGACGGTGCGGTAGTCGGCCCACGCGCCTTCGTCGAAGACGGCCCGGTCCGGTTCGGACATCAGGACCGGCCAGAGCGTCTCCTTGCAGGCCCGGTGGAAGTAGCCGCTCCAGGTGGCCGGGTCGACGGGTACGGCGGCCAGGGGCGGGGCGGAGGCGGGGTGCGGGAGCGGCGCCTGCCGGTCGCGCCCGGTGCGGGCGGCGACCCAGACGCCGGGCAGGTCGTCGGCGAAGGCGCTGCTCAGGGTGGGCAGGATGCCGTTGGGGCTGTCGGGCGGCTGCCAGCTCTCGCCGTTCCAGTGCAGCGGCGGGCGGTGGTAGGCGACGACGAGGGAGTGCCGGCCGACGGGCGGTTCGGTGGCGGCCTCGGCCCCGATGCCGTGGTCGGCCCCGCGGGAGGTCCAGCCGAGGGTGCGGAGCGCCGCGTGGATGCCGGCCGCGCCGGGCAGGCCCGGGCGCTGGACCAGCGGGTTCCCGATGAGGGCGGTGAGCAGGGCGGGTTCGGCCCCGTCGACGACCACCGCGTGGGTGCCGGCGCGGAACAGCGAGAGGTCGTTGAGGGAGTCGCCGGCGACCAGGATCTCGTCGGGCTGCCAGCCCAGCTTCGCGGCCAGGGCGCGCAGGGCGTCGCCCTTGGAGGCGTGGGGCGGCAGGACGTCGAAGTAGCGGTCCGCCGAGTACTCCCAGGTGCAGCCGAGTTCTTCGACGGCCGCGGTGAGCTCCCCGGTGAGCCCGTCCGGGGGGAGGTGGTAGGAGCACCGCCCGTCCTGGTGGACGCCGTGCTGGTAGGCGAGTGCGGGAAAGCGGAGCAGTGCGGCGCGGACCCGCTCGGGGCCCGGCCAGCCGGCCCGCAGCTGGTCCTGGACGGGGTCGACGGGGGTGAGGTCGGCGCCGTCCAGGACGGTGGCGCCGACGTCGGCGATGATCCACCGGGGGCGGGGGACGAGCGGGTCGCGGAGCACCTGGCGGATCGAGGCCAGGCCGCGTCCGGTGGCGAAGACCGTGACCACCTCGGGGTGGTGGGCCAGGGCGTCCCGTAATCGACGCCGGTCGTCCGGGGTGCCGCCGAGCAGGGTGCCGTCCAGATCGGTGACCAGAATCCTCGACATCCGACGGACGCTAACACGATCACGCCGGGTGGTGAAGTGTTCATCTCATGGTGCTACGAGCGGAGTTCGGGGGCCGCCCCGGTCGGGGCGGCGGTCGAGGAGCCGGTCGAGCTCCTCGGCGCGCAGGGCCGATCCCGAGCCGGGGCCGGTGGTTGCCGCGGCCCCGCAGAGCGACGCGGCGGCGAGGCAGTCGGGCAGGTCCCAACCGCCGAGGAGCCCGTGTACCAGGCCCGCGGTGAAGCAGTCGCCCGCCGCCGTCGGGTCGACGCCGGCGGCCCCGGCGGCGGTCCGGGCGGCCGGGATGTCGTGGCGCTCGCCGTCCCGGACGGCCGTGGCACCCTGCGCGCCCCGGGTGACCACCAGGGTGGGCACCACGCGGCCGAGGAGGTCGACCGCCTCGTCCAGGCCGTCGGCACCGGTGAGGCGCAGCGCCTCACCGTCGTTCGGGGTGAGGACGTCGACCAGGGCGAGGACGGCGCGGACGGCCGGGTCGTCGAGGCTCGCGGGCGTGTCGTGGCAGTCCATGACCACCAGGGCGCCCAGCTCCCGCGCGGCCCGGCACGCCGCCAGCGTGCCCTCGTCCCAGCGCAGTTGGGGCAGCAGCAGGACCCGGGGGCGGAACCGCCGCAGCAGCGGGGCGAGCGGCTCGGGGTCGACCCGGTCCTGGAAGCTGACCATCGCCCGGTCGCCCTCGGTGGCCAGGGCGACGGTCAGACTGCGCACCGGGAACGGGTGCCGCCGGAACGCGGCCCCGTCCAGGCCCTCCTGCCGGGCGCAGGCCAGGACGTGGGCGCTGAACGGGTCCGTGCCGAAGTCCGCGCTCCACACCACCCGTCGGCCGAGCCGGTGCAGTGCCATCGCCGGGGTGTAGGCGCCGCCCGGCACCAGGCCGAAGCCGTCCGCGAACACCTCGGTACCCGGCCGCACCGGCCGGTCCAGGCCGTGGAACACCAGATCGGTGAAGTACGGCCCCGCCACCAGGACTTCGTACGGAGGTGAGGACCCGTTCGTCTCCATCCGGCGAGCATACGGCGCGGGGCGCGCACCGGCGGGGGGATCGGCCGATCCCCCACCGGTGTCGCCGCCGCGACCGGCGCCGCTGCCGGTCAGCTCAGGGTGCGGACGGCGGCGGCGTCGTAGGGGCGGAGCTCGGAGAAGCGTCCGCCGAGGACCTTGGCGGCCCACTGCGGGTCCTGGAGCAGGGCGCGGCCGATCGCGACGAGGTCGAACTCGTCGCGCTCCAGGCGGTCGAGGAGGTTGTCGATGCCCTGGGTGTCGGAGCCCTCGCCGGCGAAGGCGGCGATGACGTCGCCGGCCAGGCCGACGGAGCCCACGGTGATGGTGGGGCGGCCGGTGAGCTTCTTGGTCCAGCCGGCCAGGTTGAGGTCGGAGCCGTCGAACTCGGGGACCCAGTAGCGGCGGGTGGAGGCGTGGAAGGCGTCCACGCCCGCCTCGGCGAGCGGGGCGAGGATCGACTCCAGCTCCTGCGGGGTCTCGGCGAGCCGGGCGTCGTAGTTCTCCGACTTCCACTGCGAGTAGCGGAAGATCACCGGGAACTCGGGGGAGACGGCGGCGCGCACGGCCGCGACGAGTTCGGCGGTGAACTTCGTCCGGGCGACCGGGTCGCCGCCGTAGCCGTCGGTGCGGCGGTTGGTGCCGGCCCACAGGAACTGGTCGAGCAGGTAGCCGTGGGCGCCGTGCAGCTCGACGCCGTCGAAGCCGATCCGCTCGGCGGCCGCGGCGGCCTCGGCGAAGGCGGCTATGACGGCGTCCAGGTCGGTCCGGGTCATCGCCCGGCCGGTGCCCTCGGTGCCGTCGAGCCGGATGCCGGAGGGGCCGACGGCCGGGGCGTCGGCGACCGGCGGCTCGCCCTGCTTGCGCACCATGCCGATGTGCCAGAGCTGCGGCACGATGGTGCCGCCCGCCGCGTGCACCTCGGCGGCGACGCGGGCCCACCCGGCGAGCTGCTCCTCGCCGTGGAAGCGCGGGATGCTGTCGCTCTGCCCGGCGGACTCGTGGTTGACGTAGGTGCCCTCGGTGACGATCAGGCCGACGCCCGCGGCGGCGCGGCGGGCGTAGTAGGCGCTCACGTTCTCGCCGGGGACGCCGCCCGGGGAGAACTGGCGCGTCATCGGCGCCATGGCGATGCGGTTGGGCACGGTCAGCCCGTTGATCGTGACGGGCCGGGAGAGGATCTCGGCCGCGCGGGAGGAGGAAGGCTCGGTGACGGTCATGGGGTTTCCTCGCGGGTAGCGGTGGGGTGCGCCGGGTCAGCGGTGATCGCCGGTGCCAACCACCGCGGCGGCCCCCGCATTTCGCCCTCCGCCCGGATCCCGGCGTGATCCACGCCACTCCGCGCGGGCGGACGGTCAGACGGGCGGGTGGGGGTGGCCGGTGAGGAACTCCGCCAGGGTGCGGACGCCGAAGCCGGTGGCGCCGGCGACCCATTCCGCGTCGGTCCCGTCGGCGAGGGCGGTGCCCTGGATGTCGAGGTGGGCCCAGGGGATGCCGGGCGGGACGAACTCGCGCAGGAAGTGGCCGGCGAGCAGCGCGGTGCCGTGCCGGGTGCCGAGGGTGTAGTTGACCAGGTCGGCGATCCGGGAGCGGAGTTGGGGCCGGTACGCGTCGGGCAGCGGCAGCGGCCAGAGCGGCTCCCCGGCCCGGGTGCCGGCCGCGCGCAGGCGCTCCACCAGGGTGTCGTCGGTGCCCATCAGCGCGGCGACCCGGCGGCCCAGGGCGATCGCGGCGGCGTCGGTGAGGGTGGCGATGTCGATGATCGCCTGCGGCCCGGTCTCGCCGGCCAGGACCAGGGCGTCGGCCATGATCAGCCGTCCCTCGGCGTCCGCGTGGCAGATCTCGACGGTGGTGCCGTTGCGCATCACCAGGACGTCGCCGACCCGGATCGGGTCGGCGTTGGGCATGTTCTCGGTGAGCGGCAGCCAGGCGTCCACCGCGACGGGGCAGTCCAGCGCGTCGAGGACGGACATCGCCCCGAGGACGGCGGCCGCCCCGGCCATGTCGGCCTTCATCCCGGCCAGTTGCGCGTTGGGCTTGAGGGACAGGCCGCCGGCGTCGAAGGTGACGCCCTTGCCGACCAGCGCGATCCGTGCGGCCCCTGCCGTACCGTCGGCCCGGCCGTCCGGCCGGTAGCCCAGCTTGACCAGCCTGGGCGGCTCCAGGGAGCCCCGGCTGACCCCGAGCAGTCCGCCCAGCCGCTCGTCGGCGATCCGGCGGCCGTCCCAGACCTCGCACTCCAGACCGGTCGCCGCGGCGAGCTCGACCGCGCGGTCGGCGAACACGGTCGGGGTGAGGGCCTCGCCCGGTTCGTTGACCAGGTCCCGGGCCAGGAGGACGGCTTCGGCCAGCCTGCGGCCCTCGAACAGGCCGCGCGCGGCGTCCGGTGTCCCGGGGGTGAGCACCTCGACGAGCTGGTCGGTCGGCGCGGCCGCGCCGCTCCGGTACCGGGTGAACCGGTACCCGCCGAGCAGGTACCCCTCGACCAGCGGCCGGAGGTCCGGGCCCGGCGGGTGGACGGCCAGCCGCCGGTAGGCGCCGACGGCCCGGGCCAGTCCGGCCGCCGCGGCCCGGATCGCGTCCCGGTCGGTCCGGTCCCGCGGCCCGACCCCGAGCAGCACGGTCACGGGGGTGCCGGGCAGTTGCAGCACCTCGCCCACCTCGCCGCTGAACCCGGTGCCGGTGAGGAACGCGGCGGGCAGGTCGGCGGGCAGTTCGCCGACCCGCACCGGCCGCACGACGGCCTCCGCCCCCGGGCCGGGCTCGGGGCGCAGCACCCAGGTGACGCTCACGCCCGCTCCCGTCGGGCGGCGCGCCGGGCCGCGCCCCAGGCCTCCAGGTCGGCGAGGTAGGCACTGGCCAGTTCGGCCATGCCGTCGGCCGCACCGACGGCCGCCCAGCCGCGCGCCGCCGAGATCGCGTACGGGTCCACCCTGAGGGCCTGGAGGTAGCAGTCCTCGGCCAGGACCGGCCGGCCGGCCCGCCGGAAGCACTCGGCCGCGGCCGCGTAGCCGAACGCGGTGGAGACCGGGCCGAGCCGGGCGGTCCGCAGGAAGCTGTCGGCCGCCTCCCGGGGGCGGTCGCGCCGCAGCAGGCCCTCCGCCACCTCGATGTGGGTCTTGGGCTCGTACGGGTCCAGGGCCAGCGCCTCCGCGACCAGGAGGTCACCGCGGTCGTCCTCGCCGAACGCGTAGCACTCCTTGGAGCGGCTCTCCACGCAGGCCCGCAGGTTCTCCCGCTTGAGGAACTCCTGGTACGGCCCCTCGGCGGGCACCGCCCGGGCCAGTTCCTCGGCGCGGTCCATGTCGCGGGCCAGCCAGGCGCGGTCCTCGGCCATGAACGGGACGAAGCTGACGCTGCGGTAGAACCGGCTCTCCATCATCGTCTTCTCGAACGCCGACCGGTCCGGGTCCGCCAGCAGCTCCTCCAGGGCGCGGGCGCCGATCTCCCGCCAGCGCGCCGCCTCCTCCTGCGAACGCGTCTCGCGGGCGTGGAACACCACCGCCACCACGGCGATGACGAACCGCAGGTGGGTCGGGCACTCGGGATGTCCGGCGATGGCGAAGGAGGTCTCCGGTGCGGCCACTGTTCCGCCGACCGAGGCGACGTACCGCACCAGGTCGCGCCAGTGGTGCAGGCGCAGTTCGGCCGGGGTCCGGAGCCGGTCGACCGGTACGGGCGGGACCAGCTCCAGGACGAGCTTGGTGAACCCGAGCCGGTACAGCACCATGGCGACCTGCCGGCGCCGCTCGGGGTCGCAGCGGTCGAAGTCCTCCAGCCATTCGCACAGCCGGTTCCAGCGCGGTGTGCGCAGGTGCTCGGGCAGATCGGCCGGGTGGTCGACCGCGAACTCGGTCAGCCCGGACTCGCGGATCAGGTTGCCCCGGAAGGCCGGCGGCATGAGGCGCTGCCAGTTGACCTCGGCCCGTTCGCCGCCGCGCTCGGCGAACTCGTAGGCGAGGCTGGGCAGTCGGGCGTACAGGCCGGGGGATTCGGACTCGCCCAGGTTGAAGTACGAGGCGTACATCCGGTAGTGCCAGTTGTTGGCGTACGGCCGCTCCCGGTCCCGGGTGGCGGCGCGCCCGGTCAGCTCCTCCAGCGGCCGGTCGCCGTCCTCGCGGCAGGCCTCCAGCAGCGCGTCCCGGGTGGCGGCGGCGCGCGGTGCGGCGCGGAAGGCCCGTTCGTTGAGCACCCGCGCGAACTCGGTGTCCCCGAGTTCGCGCGCGCAGTGGGCGGCTCGCAGCAGCGCGAAGCCGGTGCCGAACGGGCCGAGCCGGGCGGCGTGCAGGTAGCCGGCCAGCGCCTGCTCGTGCGCGCCGGCGCGCTCGTGGGCCTGCGCCGCCTGCATCCGGATCTTGACGTCCCACGGATCGAGGGCCAGGCCCTCCTCGACGGCGGTGCGCTCGGCCTCGGTGTCGCCCATCCGCACCGCGATCTCCAGGTGCCGGTCGAGCAGTCGCCGACGGGTCTCCAGCAGGACCAGTGCGTCGTCCCGGTCGGGTGCGGTCAGCTCGGCGACGCCCGCCCGGACGTCGGCCAGCAGCGCCCGGGCGCCGCCGAAGTCCCGCTGCCGCTCGGCGTACATCACCTCGCGCAGCGCCAGCCGGGCGGTCAGGACGGTGTGGGTGAAGGGGGTGAGCTCGCCCGCGACCTCCTTGAGCAGCTCCCGGGCACGGTCGAGGAGGAGCGGCGCGGCGGAGTCGTTCCCGGCGTGCCGGGCGAGCAGGTAGCCCCAGGCGGCCACCGCCTGGACGTGGGCGACCGTGGGCGCGGGGTTCTCGGCCAGCACCCGGTAGGCCGCGGTGGTCCGCTCGGAGAGGCCCTCGGAGCCGAACAGGGCGGCCGCGCGGGCGGCCTGGACGCCCGCCGTCACCTGGTCGCGGCAGGCCGCCGGGTCGAGGTCCTCCGGGACGACCTCCAGGACCGCGGCGGGGAGGCAGACCGCGACCAGCCAGTGCGCGAGCCCGGACCGGTCCACCTGGTCCAGTTCGGCGTGCCGCCGGTAGGCCTCGGTCATCCGCCGCCAGGCGGGGGAGGCCAGCTCGTCGGGCAGGTCGGTCGGGAGCACCGCCCGGTAGGCGGTCAGCCGGGACTCCTGCACCAGCAGCCGGCGGTAGCTCGCGGGCATCGTCATGCCGAACCGCAGCGCGCCCGGAGCGGGATTCTCGAAACGCCGGGCGGCCAGGACCGCCGACCGTGCCTGGACGGCGGTGGCCGGTGATTCGGCACCGTCGAAGTACGGGCGGTGCACCTCGAAGGTGAGCCAACTCGGTGCGTTGACCCCGACGATTCCGTGACTGAATTCCCAACGGTTCACGCGGTCATTCCTCTGCTTTTCTGGAGTCGGCCACCGGGCGATCGGCGACATGCCCCGCGACGGAATATCCGGACGGACCGGAATTCCCTCGCGGGGCATGCGTGGAGCGCCGGGATCAGACGCCGGCGTCGTCGATCAGACAGGTCCAGCAGTCCGCCGCACCAGTGCTGATCTCGACCTCGTCCTCCAGGGACTCCCAGGTCTCGTAAGCCATTTCGCCACCCCTCTCTTCTCACGGGCCGGACCGGATATCCGGTCCGGCGAAGCGGTTGGGCGATATTCTTCGGGAACCGGAACGGCGTCGTCAAGGCTTCTGCGCGGCAAGCTCCGAGAGGATCTCGGCCACTTCTCCGTCGGTCGTCCAGAAATGCGGGGAAACCCGGACCCAGCCGTCCGGAACGGAAACGTGTATTCCGGCCGACGCCAATCTCCGGACGATCTCCACCCCGTCCGTCCGGTGGCCGGTGAAACTCACGACGCCCGAGTGCCCGGTGCCGTCCGGGGGGAGCGCCAGGTCGTAGCCGAGCTCGCCGATCCCGGCGCGCAGCCGGTCGGCCAGGGTGCGCACCCGCCCGGTGACCGCGGTGATGCCGGTCTCCTCCAGCTCGGCCAGCGCGGCGGCGAGCCCGGCCATGCCGACCAGGTCGTACATCCCGCCCTCGACCCTGGCCGCCCCGGCCCGTTCGGGCAGGTCGTAGCGCAGGTGCCCCGGCCCCTTGGACACCTCCGCGGCGCCCTGGTGGCCGAACCAGCCGGTGGGGGTGGCGCGCAGCAGCTCCAGCCGGTCGGCCCGGCAGTAGAACACCCCGGTGCCCGGCGGTCCGCACAGCCACTTGTGCGCGCCCGCGGCCAGGAAGTCCACCGGGGTGTCGGCCACCGACAGCGGCAGCGCGCCGAAGCTCTGCACGGCGTCCACGCAGACCAGCGCCCCGACCTCGGCGGCCAACGCGCAGATCCGGTCGAGGTCGCAGCGGAAGCCGGTCGCGAAGTTGACGTGGCTCACCGCCACGAGACGGGTGGCCGGCCCGAGGGCCGCCGCCACGTCCTCGATCCGGTAGCCGCCGTCCCGCATCGGCACCCAGACCGGCTCGACCCCCAAGCGGCGCAGCCGCAGCCAGGGTCGGACGTTGGCCGGGAAGTCCCGGTCGAACAGCACGACCTGGTCGCCCGGGCGCCAGTCCAGTCCGTCGGCCACCAGGTGGATGCCGGTCGAGGTGTTGGTGACGAGGGCGACCTCGTCGGGCGTGCAGCCGAGCAGCCGGGAGACGGACCGCCGGGCGGCGTTCCGCGCGCCGAACAGGGGCCCGACCCTGGCGCTGCCGTAGGGGAGCACCTCGTCCACGGCGGTGCGCATCGCGGCGACGGCGGCCGGTCGGAGCCGGCCGAGCCCGGCGTAGTCCAGGTAGATCTCACCGTTCGCGGTGCCGGCCGGCGGGCGGGGCCCGCTCACGAGAGCGCCCCGGCCGAGCGGACGGCCCGCGTCGCGGTGACCGCCATCCAGCCGGCCACCAGCAGCGGCACGCCGTGCAGCAGCAGCACCCACTGCGCCACCCAGGCCGGCTGCAGCACCAGGCTCGTGACGAGCAGACCGGACATGAAGCCCGCGTTGACCGTGATCTGGGACAGCCCGAACGCCCGCCCCCGCCGCCCGTCGGGCAGCTGCTGGAGGGACTGCTTGTAGGTGATCTCGCTCAGTGCGTCGCCCAGACCGGCCCCGGCCGCCGCCAGCAGCCGCGGCCACCAGCCGTCGAGCCAGAACACACCGATGAAGCCCAGCGACATCACCATCGTGGCCACGCAGTACACCGGGGCCGGTGCGCGGTCGACGATGCGCTTGGCCAGGGGCCGCAGCACGAAGCTGGCCAGCAGCAGCCCGGCCGCCCAACCGCCCCACACCGCACCGGAGACCACGGCGGGCTCGTCCGGGCGCAGTTCGCTGCCCAGCAGCGGCAGTCCGACGTGCTGGGAGGCGCTGCCGAAGGCGTCCAGTCCGCGCAGCGCGACCAGGCCGGCCAGGCCCGCGGCCACCAGCAACGGCCAGGCGCCGGCGCGCTCCCGGGCTCCGGCGGCCGGGCCGTCCGGCTCCCTCATCCGCAGGCGCAGCGCGAGCAGCACCGCGGCCGAGACCGCGTAGCTGGCCGCGTCCAGCCCGAACACCCAGCGGTACCCGGCCAGGGGGACCAGGACGGTGGCGAGGCCCATGCCGACCATGAAGGCCACCCCCTTGAGCCCGGCCAGCGCGCTGTTCACCGACGGGGTGCGCGGTCCGGCCAGCACGGGCGTGGCGGCGGACAGCGTGGCCTCGAAGACCGACCGCCCGCTGCCGATCACCATGACCGCCGGGTACAGCCACCAGTTCTGCGCGCCCGCCGGCAGCACCGCCAGCAGCGCCAGCATGAGCGACCGGGCGAGGTCGGCGCCGATCATCACCCGGCGGCGGTCCCAGCGGTCCCCGTAGCGGTGCCCGAGCCGCCCGCCCGCGATCGCGCCCGCGTACAGCGCCACGCTGACCAGCCCGGTGTCCAGGGCCGAGTGGTCGAGCTCCCAGACGAAGACGGACAGACAGATGAAGTCGAGCGCGTAGCCGACGTCCGAGATCGTCTTGGCGGTCAGGAGGACCGCCAGCTGACGGCGACTCGCCGCGGCCGTCCGCCGTGCCGTTCCGGTGCCGGCCGCCACGGCGCCCATGAGGTCTCAACTCCCCGGTTGTGTGAGGGCTGTCATGATTCCCTCACCAACCCCCCACTTTCAAGAGGTAGTTCGATGAGAACTCCGCACCGTGTGGTGGGCCTCCCGGTGGACCTCTCCGGCCGCGCCCCGGTGGTGGTCGGGGTGATTGTCGGGACGGTGCAGGACCGTGCGCGGACCCGCTTCCCGGGAGACGATGCCTCCATGGACGCCGAGACGCTCGTACGGACCCGTCGCTCCCTGCACGCGGTGGCCGAGCTGGTGCTGGCCGGGCCGCAGTACCGGGCGAGCGGGACGATCCGGCTGCGGGCCCGCCCGGGCGGGTTCGGGACGGTGGCCGAACCCGGGCTGCGGGTGGTGGGCGCGGAGCTGGTGGGGCGCGGGCGGGCGGTGTCGCTCGAACGGACCAGCTGCGTCGCGCTCGGCGCGGCCCTGGGGCTCGGCGTCGGCGCCCCCGAGGGCGTGTACCGGGACGGTCCGGGCGTCGCCGCCGACCGGCCGATCGAGGTGGATCCGGCCGCGGCCCGGTGGCTCGCGCACTGCTTCGCGCTCGGCGAGGCGGCGCTGCGGGAGCTGTTCCCCACGGAGGAGCCGGTCATCTGGCCCGAGCACTTCGACCTGGGGATCACCGTCGACGCGGTGAACTACGGCCTCTCGCCCGGGGACGCGTTCCTCGCGGAGCCGTACGCCTACGTCGGCCCGCACGAGCGGCGGCATGGGGAGTTCTGGAACGCGCCGTTCGGCGCCGCCCGGACGGTCCACGGGCTCGGTGGCGCCGGCGGGCTGCTGGACTTCCTGGAGCGGGGCCGACGGCTGACGGGCGACGCCTGACGGTTGTGGACGTCAGGCGTCGCCGGGGGATCGGTCAGCTGTGCTTCCAGGTCACCGAGAACGCGGTGCCGTCGGTGATTCCGGAGGTGGTCGCCTTGGTGACGCCGTCCTTCGTGGCCATGTCGATGACCGACGGGTTCGAGGCGCCGAGGCTCTTCCCGTTCACCTTGGCGTTGGTGAACCCGACGGTGCCGAAGTCGGCGAGCGGAAGGACGCCGGTGCTGCTGGACGGTGCCTCGGCGATCACCTCGGCGGAGGCCAGGGTCGCGCTCTTCAACGACTTGGCGATGCTGCGGCTCCAGTTCCTCGTCACATTGCGGAGGGTGAGGTTGAAGACACCGTTGCCGGTCGTGGTGACGCTCGCGGTGAAGTGGTCGCCGGGGTGCACGGCGTTGTTGAAATAGGCCGGGTAGGCCGGGTACATCTCGTACCAGGACCCGTAGACCGGTGTGCCACCCGAGCAGTCCGCCTCGGTGCCGATCTGTTCGACCGTCTTGCTGCCGTCTCCGTCGAGACCGATCCAGAAGGCGGACCAGGTGTCGGTCTTGGTGCAGGTGACGGTCGGCTGGACCCACTCGGCGCTGACGCTGGTGAACTTGCCGCCGGTGGCCGCGTAGCCGGACCAGTTACTGCTGGTGCCGTACATCAGTGAGCTGTCGTGGTGGTGCTCGGCGATCGGGGCCAGGAAGGTGCCCTGGGCGGGGAGGGCGGGCGAAGCGCCGGCGAGCAGCGCCAGCAGGGAGGTGGCGGCGACGAAGGTGCGCCGAAGGGCTTTGGACATGGCTGGTCCCTGGGGTGTTCGAGGGGAGTTGACCAAGCGTCGACAAAGCTAGCGGCCGAGGCCCTGGGCGACGGGCCACGAAGCGGCGGCGGTCCCCGGATTCCCCTGGTCGGCCCAGCCCGGCCCAGCCCGGGCGGTCGGCCGGGCCTGACGAGCCGAGTTTGTCCCGGGGGCCGGACGGGGGTACTGTCTCCCAGTCGCTCGGCAGGGAGCACCGGACACGCATCGGCGCGGACGGTCCCGGGGCGGCCAATCCCTTGAAACACCGCGTCAGGTCTGCGCCTGCCGTTTCGCTTTTCGCGTCTCGGCTCGGTGCTTATGTGGCATGTGCGTTTTATCGGATTGCGGCTGGATTCGCTTTTCGGAGCGAGGGTCGGCTAGAGTTTGAAACGTCGGACGGGGCGTCAAGCCGCAGAAGACACCAGCGAGTTGGATGACGAAGCCCCGGAAAACGGAGCGGAAAACTTCTGATAAGCTGGAAACACGAAAGAACGAAGCGCCCGGAGGGCCCGCTGGAAGGCGGTCCGAAGGAAGCGTCCGTTCCTTGAGAACTCAACAGCGTGCCAAAAGTCAACGCCAGATATGTTGACATCCCCGGCCTCGATCGTCTGATCGGGGTTGGAGATTCCTTTTGAAACAAACACTAGCGAGGACGCAGTGCGCGGGGCCGCCCTATTCCGGTGGTTGCCGTGCCGCTCAACGCGGGTGTCGACCGGCCCTGCTTGATTGTGGGGCCGAGTAAACATTCACGGAGAGTTTGATCCTGGCTCAGGACGAACGCTGGCGGCGTGCTTAACACATGCAA